>CAKQQU010000043.1 GCA_934271085.1 uncultured Bacillota bacterium
TGTCTGAACAGACAGCGCGTTAAAATTGCGGTTAGAAAGAAGTATACCTTTGGTTTTGCCGCTGGTGCCGCCGCTGTAGAGAATAACTGCCGCATCAGTAGCCTTACGTTTTACTTCGTAATTCTGATTATAGCTATCGCCCAGCTTCATCAGGTCGTTCCACATAATGACATTTTTGTCGGTTTCGGGGACCTTGGCAATTTTTCTGCCCAGCGTAAGCTTATAGCCCAGTCTTTTAATGGGAGGAAGGGCATCGCCAATACTGGTGATTATCAGCTTGGGAACAGCGTATTCCTTGGATATTTCCACAAATTTGGGATAAAACTGATCCAGAGTCAGAACAGCCACCGACTGGCTTTCTTCCAGGTAAAATCTGATTTCACCTTCGGAACTGAGAGGATGGATCATGTTGCCGATAGCGCCGATAAGGTTAAGTGCATAGAACGTTATAACTGCCTGAGGCGTATTTGGCATGCAGATAGTTACACGCTCATCTTCTTTGATGCCCAGGGCGGACAGGGCGCGGGCGGCCCGCCGGATCTGAGCTACAAATTCTTTATATGTTGTTGTTTTGCATAAAAACTCGTAAGCCAAGTAATCAGGATATTTTTGGGCTACTTCTTCCACCATTTCAAACATGGTACAATCCGGATATTCCTGATGGAAAGATACTTCCCCGTAATACTTTAGCCAGGGAGTTTTGGGTTCAGTTGTCATAATTTACCTCCTCGTTTGCCGGCAAATCCAGTAGATCGGGGTGAGCCAGCAGGTATTTAAGAAGTTTGATGGTTTTGGAATAATAATAACCATCGGCAATAAGTTCGTCCAGCGTGATACTGATCTTTAAACTGTCTTTCATTTCCATATTTCCCTGATCGTCAAAAAAGGGTCGGATCTTTTTTTCGCCGATCACCACAAACAGGGAGTTTGTGCCCCAGTTATTAAGATGATGGTAATCTGCATTAAGCTTGATGCTGCCCAGATTGGTCAGGAAAACAGAAGAATAGTTTGGTTCCTCCTTGACAATACCGTAGGGAACCCGGCCGAAGTAATCTAGGGCATAAAGAAGCCAGGATACCACTGCCAGCAGCGGACGGGGCATACGGGTAAGTGTATCCATAACATTTGTTGAGTTATCCGTTTTGCCTTCCAGACGAACGCCATTGACCTTGCGGCACATCACCTCGTTGAAATGATCCATGGTGTTGTCCTCGTCCATGTAAAGCATCATCATCGATTCGCCGCTGCTGTCGCTGAATTTTTTTTTGGCGACAAAACCGACGCTTAAATAATTGCGCTGGTAGACGCGGCGGCCTGCAATAAAACGATTCATCTTTGGCCGCAAAGTGACAGTTTTGACTATTGCGGTGCAGATGACCTGAAAGATGGTATATTTGAACTCTGGGTTCTGCGCGTTTTTCCGGGCAAGATATTCGTTGATAGGGGTAAGATCTATAAGTTCTTCTATAAATGCTTCCCTGTCTGCCCGTTTGCGCAGTATATATGGCGCCATGCGATGCATGGAGTCAATATCTTTAAGCCATACACCATCCTTTCTGTCGCCAAAGCGACGTTTTGTTTTTTCCATAATTTCTCACCAGTTCCTAGATAAAATAAAATATAATAAGGATAAATCCATACAAAACATTATACTCCCAATACCAGGTAAATTCAAGGCTTGTGTTAATTTAACAATATATATATAATTTATTTAAATATTTTGGGTATATTTTGTGTTTTTTGTAATTTCAGCCGGTATGATTTTAAGGAGGGACGCCCATGAAGTTTTTAGATTTGGCCAAGGAAAGGTTTTCTTTGCGGGATTATGCTGACAGGGAAGTGGAAGCAGAAAAACTTGAGCGTATTCTTATGGCCGGCCAGGCTGCCCCCACCGCTAAAAATTTTCAGCCACAGCATATTTATGTTTTAAAAGGCGAAAATATCCAAAAAGCTGCCGAAGCTTCTCCCTGTACCTACGGAGCCCCGGTGGTTCTGATAGTATGTTATGATAAAGACCAGGTAGCATCACTGCCGGAAATGAACCAGGTTAATTTTGGTTATGTTGATACAGCCTGCATTATTACCCATATGATGCTGCAAGCCACTGCTCTCGGCCTGGGAACCTGTTGGGTCGGCTGTTTTGAGGAGCAGAAAATGCGTGAGCTTTTTAATATACCCGATAATTTGGTAATTGCCGCATTACTGGATATCGGCTATCCCGGAGCAAATGGTGTCCCCTCGGAACGCCATCCCCAGCGTAAACCTTTAAGCGATACTGTAGAATACCTTTAGGCATTGGCGAGCTGATAATGCCCCTGAATAACTGATGTGTTTTTGCGGTTTTTGTAGCATTGGCCTTTTGGCAGCGAAACAGAATAATGCTATCTGAGCAAATTTATCTAAATAACTGCAGCCCTATCCGTAATTATTATCTTTATCCCCATAATAATTACGGATATTTGTTCGGTAAAAAGGATTGCATACATTAATGCCGAAACAATTAAGTAACTAAAAGGGTATGGAAAATATAAAGCATTTAAGGCTGTATTTGGTTAATTGCGCCTTTGGGTGAGCTTTAAAAGGAGGAAAGACAAATGGAAGATCAGGTTAGAAAAGAATGTCTTTTTTGCCGTATTGCCGATAAAGATATTCCAAGCCAACTGCTGTGGGAAGATGATGATATAGTAGCATTTAAAGATATCAACCCTGTAGCCCCTGTTCATGTTCTTATCATTCCCCGCAAACATATTGCCTGCCTGAACGATATGAATGAGGAAGATATTAATTTGCTGGGTAAGATGAATTATGTAGCAGCTCAGCTCGCTGTAAAAATGGGCGTTGCCGAAAGCGGCTGGCGCCTGGTGTGCAACTGCGGCAGGGATTCCGGGCAGGAAGTTTTACATCTGCATTACCATTTGATCGGCGGTAAACCATTGGGTCCCATAACAGAAAAATAATTTATCAATATTTTTTGATTGACGGTAAAAAAAAAATAAGTTATAATAAATTGGTGCTCGCAATTTTCCTTTGCAAGCCGCGACCTACTCCACGGAGGGAGGGATAGTAATGAGTGAAGTTCGTGTTGGCAAAAACGAATCCTTGGACAGTGCTTTGCGCCGCTTTAAGCGTACCTGCCAGAAATCTGGCGTAATGGCAGAGATCCGTAAGCATGAGCATTATGAAAAGCCCAGCGTCAAAAGAAAGAAAAAGGCGGAAGCCGCCAGAAAACGCAGATAATCAGTTTACCAACGATAATAAAACGAGAGCATTCAGCTCTCGTTTTTTCATATAACAGCGGGTAACTGCGGGCAAAGCCCAATGTTTATGTTTCCACGGTATAGAAACAGCCCTTTCTCATATAAATATTTTGAGGAGGGGTTATTTTTATGGCAAAAAATCATTTCATGCAGCTGGCTGCCAGCGGATTGGAACTTCCTGAGGATATTTTACAGAGTAATGCCAGAATCGATATACTTGGCCGCAGCTATCTGCGTATCCTTAATCATCGGGGGATAATGGTATACGGTTCCGATAGAATAACGGTAAGGCTTGCGGACAGTATTCTTAATATCGGCGGTACCGATCTGGCTATTTCCCAGCTGGATGATGAGCAGATCACAGTGGTCGGCAAAATTGATTCTCTGATTTTTGAGGAGAGCAGTTATGAAATTTGATATTGCCAACTGGTTCAGGGGAATTGTCGTAATAGAAATAAAGGGCGATTTCCGGGAACGCTTTCTAAATCTTGCTTTTCAGGAAAACATACGGCTTAACGATATACGCACAGAAGGCAACAGGCTTTATGCAACAATAGATCTGCGTCAGATACATTTATTGCGGGGAATAGCCAGACGCTCACGCTGTCCGTTCAGAATATGCAAACGCAGCGGCTGGCCCTTTATAATGGCGCATATCATTAAAAGGCCGGTTCTTCCCCTTGTCGCCGCACTGGCTGTTTTTATTTTTGCTTTTACCGCGTCTTTCATCTTTACTTTGGATGTGGGCGGTCCCTATCCGGTTTCCGCGGAAGATCAGGCCCTGGTGCTGGAACTGGCAGCGGATATGGGATTGGCCCCCGGACACAGCCGCTGGGGTATGGATATGGATAAGGTAAAAGAATATATACAGAGAAATTTTACAGACCTGGTTTTTGTAGAGATAGCCGGCAGCGGCGTTCATGTTACTATTGAGGTAGTTAAAAGGGTAGATGTATCCCAGGAGGATGCGGTAAAGTCCCCCGGAGATATGGTGGCGGTCTGCGATGGAATAATCGAGGATGTATTAGTGCGCAGGGGAACAGCCGCGGTAAAAGCCGGAGACGCTGTTTGTAAGGGAGATATCCTGATATACGGGTTTTCCGGCCAAGAAGGGGTGGCTGCCGACGGCATAGTAACTGCCAGGTTATGGGGGGAAGGTTACGGTGAATGCGCCCTTAAAGAAGAAAAAGAAGCGCTCAGCGGCAACAGCGCCGTATCTTTGGGGATAAGGGTAAACGGCGGTGCGTATATGCATTTAGCTGGGGCAAAAGATTCTCCCTATAAAAAATTTGAGTGCCGGGAAAAGGTTTATAATATGCTTAAATGGAGGAAAACTAATCTCACTGTCGAAATAATTTCTAAAGAATATGGGGAAGTTTTAACTTATACCAGCGAGCATTCCCCCTTGCAGGCTGCCGTTATTGCCAGAAAGGCAGCTCAAAGCAATGCTTATGCTGATCTTGCGGCAGATTTTGGTATTTCCGCAGACGGGAATCTGCAGATAACAGAAGAACGTACGGAAGATATAGACTTGGGTGACGGTCTTGCCAGAGCCCATACTGTGGTAGGCGGGCTGGCCGAGATAGGAGAATACAGGAAAAACGATCAGTATCTGCAGGAGATCCCGGAGGTTATTCTTCCTGATGATGGGACAGAGAGCGGTATTTGATCGGCGGAGGATAGGAATTGGCTGAAAAAAAAATCATATTAGGCGATAACAGTAAGGCTGCTGAAATATTCGGCTTTCAGGATAAATTTTTGCATCAGATAGAAAAAGGCCTTGGTGTGCGTATCCTGGCCAGAGGCGGCGAGATATCTGTCAGCGGTGAAGAAAATGCCGTTGCTGCGGCTAAAAGAGTTTTTGCCCATTTGGAAAAATTGGCGTCCGCCGGTATAGCTATCACTCCCATGACCGTTAATTATGCCCTGGCTGCCCTGAAGGATGATGATATTGATATATCCCATCTGCTTACGGGTACAGTTTATACCACTCCCCGGGGCAGAACGATCAAGGCCAAAAGCTTTGGCCAGTGGCAATACCTTAAAGCTATCGATGATCATGATATAGTTTTCGGCATAGGCTCTGCCGGCACAGGAAAGACTTTTCTGGCAGTTATAAAAGCAGTAATGGCTCTTAAAAACCGCGTAGTCGATAAGCTGGTGCTGGCTCGCCCCGCTGTGGAAGCCGGCGAAAAGCTGGGTTTTCTCCCCGGCGACCTGCAGGATAAAGTCAACCCCTATTTACGTCCTGTTTACGATGCTCTGGATGAGGCCCTGGGGGTGGATCAGGCGCAGAAGCTTATTGCCCGCAATATTATCGAAGTTGTACCCCTGGCATATATGCGCGGCAGGACTCTGGACAATTCTTTTATTATTCTGGATGAAGCGCAGAATACCACTCCCCAACAGATGAAGATGTTCCTTACCAGAATCGGGCAGGGTAGCCGTGCTGTTATTACGGGAGATATTACCCAGATAGATTTGCCCGGCGGACAAGTATCCGGCCTTATAGAGGCGGAACGCCGGCTTCACGATATAGAAGAACTGGCATTTTGTTATTTAACTAAAGTAGATGTTGTCCGCCATCCGTTGGTGCAGAAAATAATCGAAGCCTATGATAGAAAGTGGGTTTAGGTTCGTATGAAAAACAATAAGCAGAAACAAGAAAAAGGTAATAAGAAAAAGCAGTCGCTTTCTTTTAAAAGTAAATTACGCTATTGGGGAAAAAAGGCATGGAGGGGAACACTGTTTCTGGGCATGGCTTTAATATCCTGGGCTATTCTCTCCATTGGATCTCAGCAACAGCAGGTTTTCTGGATGGAAGGCGATATTGCCGATGATGATTTTTTTTATCAGGGAGCAACCACTACTTATACCAGCAATATCCTGACTGATGAGGCAAAAACAAAGGCTGCAGCCGCCGTTGAGGAGCAATATATAATCGACGAAGCGGTAGTGGCTAACCTGGATACGGTTATCACAGGGTATTTTGATCTGATACTGCAGGCAACAGAAGGGGATATCAGCATAAGCACCCTTAAAAGCAGCCTTCCTGGCAGTTATACCAATGATGTCCTTTATTCTATAATCAATATGAGCCGCGACGATATCGTTGCTTTAAGAGACAGCTTTCTGCGTATAGTGGAAAGTACCTTTGAGGCCGGTGTTATGGAGGAAGAAGTGGAGGATGCCAGAAACTCCATCGCACTGGCCATAGGCGTATCCACTATTTCCGGAAATCAGGAACTGTTCCTCAAGGGTCTCAATGAATCTTTGGATTACTCCTATAATAAAGTTTTTGATACTCTGACCACCGCTCAGAAAATACAGGAGGCGCAGGCTTCTGTTGAACCTGTACAGGTGACAGTACGCCAGGGCGAGCGGCTGGTAAGCAGAGGCCAGATCGTTACCGCACAGCAGGTAGAAGCCTTGCAGGCTCTTGGATTGCAAAGCGAGAATAAGGTTCTTACGCCCACCATAGGATTGCTTATACTTGTGCTGGTTTGCTACCTTATCCTGTATTTTTATCTTAGGTTTTACCAGCAGGAATTTTTTGACCGGCAGTCTGCCATCCTTTTGCTGGGCGTAGTTATGATAGTTATTCTTTTCATCTGCAAGCTGATATCCCTGATAAGCTTTAATGCGGATTCGGCATTATCCTTGCAGATAGGTTATTTGCTGCCGGTAGCTGCCGCCTCTATGGTACTGGCTGTACTGCTTAATAAGGAAATTGCCGTACTTTCCACAGTATTGCTGGCTATTTTTGCCGGCATTTCCATGGATGGTGAGCTTGCTTATGCGCTGGTGGCATTATCCGGAGGTATTATAGGTGTTATTACCGCTACCAGACTGGATCAGCGCAGTCAGTTCGTTAGTGCCAGCGCCTATATTATTCTGGCTAATCTGCTGACCATTGGTTCATGGGGACTGATCACCCATCAGAGCTATTCAGTTATTGGCATTGGCATGGTCTTTGGCCTTGTTAACGGTTTGCTTTCCGCTATTCTGGCCATGGGTATACTGCCTTATCTGGAGAATGCTTTCGGCATTACTACAGTTATCAAACTGCTTGAGCTTTCCAATTCCAACCATCCTCTACTGAAACGGCTGATGATGGAAGCTCCCGGTACTTATAATCACAGTATTCTGGTAGGCAACCTGGCGGAAGCTGCGGCTACCGCCATCGGAGCAAATACGCTGCTGGTGAGAGTTGCTTCGTATTACCATGATATCGGCAAGCTTAAACGCCCCTATTTTTATATAGAAAATCAGCGTCCCGGAGATAATCCCCATGATAAGCTGCAGCCCGGACTTTCCGCAATGATAATAACTTCCCATACTACCGATGGGGCAAGAATGTTGCGGGAAGCCCATTTCCCGGAAGAGATCATCGATATAGTGGAGCAGCATCACGGCAATAGCCTCCTTACCTTCTTTTATAATAAAGCCAAGGAACAGGCTATAGACCCTGATGATATCAGAATCAGCGATTATTGCTATAAAGGGCGCAAACCCCAAACCAAGGAAGCAGCCCTGGTAATGCTGGCAGACAGCGTTCAGGCAGCGGTACAGTCCCTTACCAGCCAGGATAAGAACGCTGTTGCCGAAAAAGTGCAAAGTGTCATAGATTCCAAGCTCAAAAACGGACAACTGTCGGATTGCCCTCTTACCTTTAAGGATCTGGGCATAATCAGTCAGAGTTTTCTGATGGTCCTTTCGGGAATGAATCATCAGCGCATCAGTTATCCGGATAATGGCAATATTCTTCCGGAAGGAATGATGAATAAAGCCATAATGCAGGAAATAAGTGACGGAGGAAACAAAAATGACCGCTAAAATCAGCCTGGAACGTCAGGGAAAAGCTCCGGCTACCACCCCGGCGCTGCGCAAACTTTTCCGGCAGGCAGCAGGGGAGACATTAAGAGTTTTAAATATCGAGGATGATGTTGAGATCAGCCTGCTTTTGACGGATGACGCCCATATCCGTGAATTTAACCGGGATTACAGGGGAAAGGATGCCCCTACGGATGTGCTCAGCTTTGCCATGGAAGAGGGAGACACTTTTATCCTGCCTGCGGGGGCTCCCCGTATGCTTGGGGATATCATTATTTCCCGGGAAAGAGCCGCAGCCCAGGCCGAGGCATACGACCACAGTCAGGTTAGGGAAGAGGTTTTTCTGTTTATACACGGGCTGCTGCATCTTTTGGGATATGACCATGAGCGGGGTCCTGAGGATGAGAAAGAAATGTTTTCCCTGCAGGATCGGATCATTTCATCTTTGGATTTTAATGTTTAACGCCTTTTCTGTATTATAGTCATATAAAAATACTTATTTTACCAATAAGTGCTGTAAACATATTACATATACCCTGAGGAGAATCGGACAATGAAAAAACTATTGGCTTTATCAGTTGGAATGTTGCTCCTGCTTTGCTGTGTCGGCTGCGGCGCCCAGCAGGTCACCGGAGATGATATGCAGAATGATCCGGGAACGCCGGATAGTGCCGTCGAGGAGATACATTACTATAATCCTCTGACAAATATGGAAGTTGAGCAGCCTATCAGCAGCAGAATACTTGCTGTAAGTATCGATAATCATCCGGATGCCCGTCCTCAGTACGGCGTATCCGATGCAGATATAGTTTACGAGGTGCCTGCGGAAGGTCAGATCCCGCGGCTGATCGGCATTTTCTACGGCACTGTTCCCCAGCAGGTTGGCGGCGTGCGTTCCGCCAGGCCTTATATAGTGGATATTGCCAGAGAATGGGGTGCGCTGATGGTGCATTGCGGAGGCAGTACCGACGCCCTTAATTACCTTTCCAGGGGTATAGTTGACGACCTTAACGAAATAGCATACGGCAGTTATTTCTGGCGTGATACCAGCCGCTACGCCCCCCATAACCTTATGACTTCCGGGGAGAACCTTTACAAATTCCTCAGCGACCGGGGGTATTCCACCGTATCGGAAAACGTACGCCAGCTTACTTTTATGGCGGATAATGAGCTTGCGGCCGGAGAAAAGATAGACCGTATCCAGGTAAAATATATGTGGGCGGATAATGTTTACATTTATGACAGATCCCTGGGCTGCTATAACCGTATAACTGATGACGAGCCTTATGTGGATGCGGCTAACGGTGCCCCTCTGCGTATCTCCAATATTATAGTTCAGCAGGTAAAATCTTATATTGCAGACAGTATGGGGCATCTTTCCATCGATATGTGCGCCGGCGGCGAAGCCTGGCTTTTTACCGGAGGCAGGATGCAGCATGGCACCTGGAGCAGAGCCGACCTTGACAGCCCCACGATCTTTCTTGATGATAACGGAAATGAGTTCCGGCTCAATACCGGTCAGACCTGGATCGAAATTGCGGATGGCGATACCAGCCTGAGCTATGAGAATACTGCCGAGGAAACAAGTCAGGAAAATATGGGGAGTGCTTCAGAATAGTGGAAAACAGTAAAAAATCAGCCTTCAGATCAGGATTCGTTACTCTGATCGGCCGGCCCAATGCCGGCAAAAGTACCCTTGTGAATCAACTGGTAGGGGAAAAGGTAGCCATCATTTCTGATAAGCCCCAGACTACCCGTAACACTATCCGAGGTATCTATACCGATGAAAAAATGCAGGTGGTATTACTGGATACCCCGGGCGTTCACAAGCCAAAGTTCAAGCTGGGGCAGAGAATGATGGAATCGGTACGCTCAGCATTGGCCGGCTGTGATATCATCCTTTATCTGGTGGATGCCGGAGAGCGGTTCGGCGCAGGAGAGGAATATATCATTTCCATGCTGGAAAAGACCGCAGCGGATATTCCGGTATATTTGATCCTGAATAAGATAGATCTTTTGAAAAAGGATCAGCTTTTGCCTCTTATTGCTTTTTATGCGGAAAAGTATGATTTTGCCGAAGTAGTTCCTGTATCGGCTTTTACCGGTGAAAATAAAAAAGACCTGCTGGATGCCCTTTACCGCAAACTGCCGGAAGGTCCGCGTTATTATCCGGAAGATGCTATTTCTGATCTGCCGGAGAATATGCTGATTGGTGAGCTTATCCGCGAACAGGCTTTGCGGCTGACTACAAACGAGGTGCCACATTCCCTGGCTGTTACTGTTTCGGCCATGGAAGAGCGGGATAACGGCCTGCTTTATGTGGAAGCCAATATTTATGTTGAAAGAGACAGTCAGAAAGGCATAATTATCGGTAAAAACGGCGCTATGCTGAAACGTATAGGTTCAGGCGCCAGGGCGGAGATAGAAAAGATATTTGCCTGCCGCTGTTATCTTGATCTGCATGTACGGGCAAAAAAGGATTGGCGCAATAATACTGGCCTCCTGGATCAGTGGCTGCCATCGGATGATTAGTAAAAATGACTCAGCTTCGCTATAAGCAGGCTGAGTCATTTTTTCATAATATTTTATCCATTACCGGTTCAGTTGTGCAGCGGTACAATATCCTGACTGCATATATTTATTATTATACCGGCATGATAATATTCTGTATGCTGCTGCTTTCGTTTTGGGGTTTCCCGGCACCCGGGCAAAACTGCAAGCAGGATGCCGCAGCTAAATATGCTCCAGCTCCCAATCACCCATGAAGGCTAACTGCTCCGGGGTGTGGAACCAGTGTTCTCCGCCTGGCATTACCGTAAGGCAGCAGTTGTTTAGCGCAGTAAAATTGTCAATTACCGGGCGGGGCACCAGCACATCGTGCTCCCCGTAGAGTATCGCTGTGTCCGGGCAAAGGGCAGCGGCAGGATGCTCCCGGGCATAGACAAGATAATCCCAGGACAGCACAGCGCCAAAGGGGGTAGGTATTTCCTTTTCTCTCTTCAGTTGTTCCTCGGATACCCCGGCCATGCCCAGCATATGACATATCATATTTTCCATATCCACCACCGGGGATACCAGCAGGCATTTTTCGATGGGCTTGCCGCCAAAAGCCAGCATACTGAGCCAGGCGCCGATGCTGATAGCCCGGATGGCAATATGCTGCCATTTGTCTTGCAGAAGGGTCATAACAGCCTGCAGCTCCGGTATGGCTACCCAGGGCAGCAGCTTGGCATCGTCCCTGCGGTCTCCATGCTCGGGCAGATCTATGGACAGTACTTGCCAGCCTTTGCCGGCAGCCAAGGGCGCGAAACTGCCTGCCTCCAGCCGGTTTCCTCCCAGCCCGTGTACAAAAAGAAACAGCTTATCGCTTTTATCTCCATAAAGTGTGGCAGGTATATGTCCTGCTATTATCATGTTCTCCTCTTTCATGATCCCTGCCCCCTTGATTTTTACCTGACGAATTGCTGTTTATTATTACAAATGTAAGTCTACTCTTATAAGCTGCCCACGTCAATATTCGCGTAATTGTTCCTTAAGCGCTTTGCCCGGCTTGTTGCCGCTGGGGGTTTATGCTAGAATAAGTAATAGGCTAAAACATTATATTGCGTTTTTCACTTTGGAGATGGCTGCTATGGATGTGCGGGATACTACCATTGATGCGGTTATTATTAAATCGCGTACCTACAAAGAGCAGGATAAATTGCTGACATATTTCTCCTTGGAGCAGGGAAAGGGCCTGGCTATAGCCAGGGGGGCCTGTAAAGTATCCTCCGGCCTTGGCAGTATTGCCCAGTCTTTTTGCCGTGCTCATCTTACTCTTACTCCGCCCCGCAACGGCGTTTCCTATATCAGCCAGGCCATGCCGGAGACCAGCTTCATAACTCTTGACGCCGGGCTTACTGCCATGGCGTATGCCTCATACATTGGGGAACTTACCGATATAGCCATGCCTCCAGGAAAGCCATCCGCCGGTTTTTTTGCCCTGCTTTTGACTGTTTTTTCCCTTTTAAAAATGGATGATGACCCGGAACGCGCTGCCCGCTATTTTGAGCTGCATCTTCTGGATGAAATGGGATTGCTGCCAGCATTGGCTGGCTGCAGCAAGTGTTATCGCGGTTTGCCAGGGGGCATGTTTCATATTTCGGCAAAGCAGGGGTGTTTGCTTTGCGAGTCCTGCGGCAGGGAAGACCAGTCACCCCTGATC
>CAKQQU010000044.1 GCA_934271085.1 uncultured Bacillota bacterium
GGTCATCTCTGCGGAAATATGCTGCAGATATTCTTCAATACTCATATCATAAGCCGCCATATCAATTCTCCTGCTTAAATATTTTTCAGCGGACGCTATTCCTTAGGGTTTTCCTCTGCGGTCTGCGTCTTTTCCACCATAACTTTGGCATCATCCAGGCGGATGCGGCATTTAGCTGTCAGTTCCATGCCCCTGCTGTATAGTTTCAGCATCTCATCAAGTTTAAGCTGCCCTGATTCCAACTCATTCAAGATATCTTCCAGTTCTTTAGTCATGCTTTCAAAACTGCGTTTAGCCATAAAAATTCTCCTTGCCCGTCTGCGTGACCTGTACCGTTATTTTTCCCCGGGCAGGATATACGGTCAGGATATCCCCGGGCTGAACGGCCGCGGCATCGGTCACCGCCGCACCTGCTTCGTCCAGCGCCACAGCGTAGCCCCTGCCCAGTACCGCCAGGGGGTCCAGAGCCTTAAGCCTGGCAGCCAGCAGAGCCAGGTACTGATCCTGCTGAAAAAGCCTGTCCGCTACTGCCTTTGACAGATCCAGCCGGGAAAGCCTTTCCTCTGCCGCTATCAGATAAGCTGCCGCCGCATCATTAAGGGCAGACTGCATATCATTAAGGTATTCTTCTATTTCGTCTCTGGCGCTGACAGCAATAACAGCGCCGTGAGTAGGCGTGGCAGCCCTTATATCAGCAGCCAGATCACACAGGCTGAAATCACTTTCATGGCCCACCGCCGATACCACAGGCGTTTTGCAGGCAGCTACCGCCCGCACCACCAGCTCATTATCAAAAGCGGCCAGATCTTCATTGGCCCCGCCTCCCCTGCCTATCAGCAGGGCGTCATGGCCGCCTTTATCCGCTTGGGCCAAAGCTGCCGCCAATTGTCCGGGGGCGTTTATACCCTGTACTGCGGCAGAGTAAAGAATCAGCTTTATGCCAGGATTACGGCTGTAAGCGATACGCTGTATATCCGCCCAGGCGGCTCCCTGGGCAGAAGTTATCACACCCAGATCAAAAACATAGCGGGGCAGAGCTTTTTTTCGCTCCGGGGAAAACAGACCTTCCTCTTCCAGTTTACGGCGTAATTGCGCAAGGTCTTTGGCAGCACCGCCTTCTCCTTCGGGAAAAAGGATCTGGGCGTAAAGCTGGCAGCAACCATCCCGCTCGTAAAGGGCCACCGAACCTATGACAACCACCTGATCTCCGTCTGCAGGCAAAAATGCCAGTTCGCCGGCATAACGACGGAACATAACCACTTTCAGCGAGCACTCCCCTTCCTTAAGGGTAAAAAAGATATGTCCCGAGCTGTGTGCCTTAAACCCGCTTATTTCTCCCCGAATAGCCAGGTGACTGAGGAAAACATCCTCAGATATATATTCACGCAGATAATAATTCAATTCCGTTACCCCGTATACCCGGGGTTTTGCTATTTCACTCATAATGAAAGATTCCATATCCAAATAAAAAGTCCTGCACAGGAAAAGCGGGTACGGCCATAGCCATCCCGCTTTCCCCACTGAATATACAAATCAGTATATACATTATTAAATACATATGCCAATATGGCAATTCCCGAACCATATTCCTGGCAGCATTACTCCCTCCTGCCCGGTTCATGATCCGTCTTCAGTCCCCAGCAGACCGGTTTCTCTAAAACCCGGCGCTAAAGGATAATGCAGATGATACCGCCGCCGTTCTCGTTTACTATCCGCTGCAAAGTATAGGTCATTTTTTGACGGGCGTTTTCCGGCATCTGATAAAGCTTGCTACCTATGCCGTCAGACACCAGCTCATGGAGGCTCTTGCCAAATACGTTGGTGTTCCAGATCTTTTGAGGATCATCCTCAAATTCATCTGTAATATAATTGACCAGCTCTTCGCATTGTTTCTCCGTGCCGATCAGCGGCGTGATCTCCGTGGTAACATTGGCACGGATAATATGTATAGCAGGCGACGTTCAGAAGGAAACAGGCGGCATGGTTAAAAATTACCCGAATTAAGGAGCCCTTCTTTAAGGATATTTCTTCCCGGAAGGGTAAATGTATATACGGCCGGCATCCGCCTGTCAGGCCGAAATCCGGAGAAGGATCAGCGGCCTTAGCTCAGAGCTAAATCCGGAAACAGCAACCATACCCTTAAAGGCATGACCCAATGCCCGGACAACACGATACCGATAAAGGAAAACAAAAAATCCCGGACAGCCGCAATCTTATCCGGGATGCTTTGTATTCTTTTTTCAGCCTGAGTACGTAAATAAAACTTTATTACCGCAAATTTTCACTGGCGGCAGCGGATATACGGCTATGCCAGCCGCCGCAGGCAGCGGGGAGAAGTCTGCAGCAAATATCTGGCATACGGCATTTCCTCCTCCGCGGCCAGCCCCTCCTGCAGATATACTGCCATTTGCCAGCCTTCCGAACATTTATCTACCCTGATCTCACGCAAAAGTGCATCTATCAAGCCGGAACCCGGATCATGCAAATCTGTAAGTTCTGCCGGGATCGCCTTTCTTATCTTATCCGGGATAAGATCTGCCGACCCATCCTCCCGCGTACAGGATAAGGCAGCCAGTTGCTGGTCTATCTGCTCCAGCCGTTCATTGAAGCCGTTATTGCGGCGGACAAATTCCTCATCACCGATACTCCCTGCAATATGCAGATCCAGCAGCCTGTCCTGCCTTTTACGCCATTCTTCCTGTTCCCGAAGAAGCCCTGACTTTCTGGCCATGATCTGCCCGCGGTCTGACGCCCTGCTGAAGATATCTGCCAGATGCTCTGTTAATTCCTGCCTTCTGGGCAGCAATTCGGACAAGAGCTGTCCGGTTATTTTCAGCAGTTCGCTGCCGTATATCACCGGCCCCTGGCAGCCGGCTTTTCCCTGCTGCGCATAAAGCCGGCACTGCCATACTTCCTTATCGCCGGAAGCGTATTTATAAACGCAGCGATAATATGGCTGCTGATGACAGCCGCAGATCAGCTTGCCGCTGAAAGGATAACGGTTGGTAGTATTACCGCCGCTGTATTTACGGCTGCGGCTGCGGCGCAGCTGCGCTGCTTTTTCCCATAATTCGGGGCTTACTATGGGGGGAACCTTTTCTTCCGCAGGATAAAGCACCCAGTCTTCCGGAGGCAGCGTTTTCACCTTATCCAGCTTATAGTCCAGCTTATGGGTCTTATTGCCGCAATAAAACCCCTTGTACTTGGGATTTTCCAGTATTCCCGCAATAGTGGAATAACCAAACGGCCGTCCGTTGCTGTTTAACTTTCCTTCTTCGTTCAGCTTTCTGGCTATGGACCGCATACCCATCCTTTCGCAGGCATACAACTCAAAAATGCGCCTTACCAGACGGGCTTCTTCTTCCACCACCACCAGCTTGCCATTATCTTTACGATATCCCCATATACGATCGCTGCCCAGCACTACGCCGTTTTCGATAGCCCGCCGAAAACCGAAGCGCACCCGTTCAGAGGTTTTGCGGACCTCATCCTGAGCAACAGAAGCCATGATAGTAAGCCGCAATTCCGAATCGGGCAAAAGGGTATTGATATTATCCGACTGAAAAAAAACGCCTACCCCCAATGAAAGCAATTCCTGGGTATACCTGATGCTATCCAAAGTATTACGGGCAAAACGTGATACTTCTTTGGTAACGATAAGATCAAAAAGGCCTGCGCGGGCATCCTCCATCATCTGCAGAAAGCTGAGGCGTTTTTTCACGGCTGTGCCGGAAATCCCCTCATCTATATAACCGGGCAGATATTGCCAGCGCGGGTTATCATTGATAAGACCGCTGAAATAGGAAGACTGGGCCTGCAGGGAATGGAGCTGCTCGCAGCTGTCAGTAGAGACCCTGGCATAATATGTTACTCTAAGCGGCAGCTCAAAAAGGGAGCGGCCGGCAGCCAGCTCATTGCGGACGGCATAAAGATCCATAAAATGCTTCCTCCTGCAGGATAATATTCCTGATTCTGCTGCATGCCGCTTCATCAAGCAAACCCAATTTTCCCAGACGGGAACAAAGCCACAGTTCCGTTTCCCTGTATAAAGATATCAATGCTTTATTCACAGGCATCTCACCTCCCGATCTCTTAAAAGATATGGCAAATCAGCGCCTTTTTAGAACAGCACGCAAAACACAATAAAAAAAGCAAATAAAAGCCTAATACCGCTCTTTACTTTCCCCAAAAATAATGATAGAATTAAAATGTATATAAGGTGCGTATATGAATACATATCAACGTAATTTTTGCATAAAAGGTGCACGCTGCCCGTATTATGCAAAGACAACGGAGAATGGTTCTGCACGCGTGATCCTATTACCGGTTACGGTAATAAAATAAAAACTTTTTCTTGATGAATAGGAGGAAAGATTATGGCACACACAATGATTGATTCCAGGCTGTTCAGAAACTTCTGCGGCACCGAAAGAGCCAGAGAGATCTGGAGCGATGAGAACATGCTCACCAAATGGTTCGAATTCTGGGCTGCTTTGGCACAGGCAGAAGAAGAAATGGGTATCGTTCCTTCCGGCACCTCCGCAGAAATCCGCAAAAAAGGTAAAGTTGAAAACCTGGATCTGGACAAAATCCGTGAAAAAATCGAAGAAACCACCCATCCCTGCATTCCCGTTATCTGGGAAATGGAAAAACTCTGCGACAACGGCTTGGGCAAATGGATCCATTGGGGCGCTACCCTGCAGGATCTGACTGACACCACCTTCGTTCTGCAGATGAGAGAATCTTCCTTCTATCTGGAAGAAGTTCTGGTCGGCCTGGTCAAACGCTGCCTGGAACTGGCCAAACAGTATCGTGATACTCCCATGATCGGCCGTACCCATCAGATGCACGCTGTTCCCATGACCTTTGGTGAAAAATGCGCCATCTATGCTGATGAGCTGAGCCGCTCTCTGGAACGTCTCCGCGCTTGCCGCAGCCGTCTGTTCAAAGCTGAGTTCTTCGGCGCTTCCGGCACCCTGGCTTCCGTTTACATCGATGGTTATGACGGACTGGCCATTCAGAAACGTCTGTGCGAGATCCTCGGTCTGAATCAGCCCAATGCTCCTTGGCATTCCGCCCGCGATACTTTCGCTGAATTCGCTTGCGTTCTCAACGTCATGGCAGCCAGCTGCTCCAGAATCTGCTTCGACCTCCAGGGCATGCATAAACAGGAACTGGGCGAAATCGAAGAAGACTTCCCCCATGGCCGCCTCGGCTCCTCCACCATGCCTCAGAAACGTAATCCCGATAACTACGAAACCATCATCGGTATGGCCTGGACCGTCAACTCCCTGACCAACACCGCCATCAACTGCCAGCATGTTCAGCATGAACGCTGCACTGCCTGCATGATGTCCGACTGGTTCTATATCCCCGAGATCAACATCGTTTCCGCATTCATTCTGGAGACCACCAAATGGCTGCTGGATACCATTCATGTTTATCCTGAAAGAATGCTGCGCAACATCAACTACACCCGCGGCGGCTGCATGGGCGAAGCTATGATGATCGAGCTGGGCCACAAGATCGGCCGTATGGATGCTCATGCCGTTGTTTATGATGCAGCAATGAAATCCTACGAACAGGAACGCGATATGGCTGATGTTCTGCTGGAAGATCCTCGCGTAACCTCTGTCTTCTCCGAAGCCGAAGTCCGCAAGATCCTCACTCCTTTGAACTACATTGGCTGCGCTCCCAAGGTAGTCGACAATGTTATCGAAAAGGTCAGCAAAGTTCTGTAAGGCTTAACCTGCTTAAAGATAACGACTTAAACGATAAGGAGGCCGGCGCCGTTAATAACGGCGCCGGCCTTTCCGTACTATATATCATATCAATATCATATCACTCATCATTATATTACTCACCATTGCCCTTTCTATAGCAGATAAATACTGGCGGCAGCGACAAAGCCCGCTCCGGCAGCTTTCGGAGGAAATCCCATGTTTTTGGCTGATCTTCATATCCATTCCCGCTATTCCCGCGCTACCAGCCCGGCAGCAGAGCCGGTACAGTTGGATCTTTTTGCCCGCCGCAAAGGGCTGGAGCTGATAGCCAGCGGTGATTTTACCCATGCTGCCTACCGGCAGGAGCTTGCGGAAAAACTGGAACCCGCAGAAGACGGCTTGTATATGCTGAAACCCCAACTGCGCGCTGAAGACGAACTGCAGATAAAGGCAAATACTCCCCGCTTTATCATATCCGGCGAGATCAGCTCCATATATAAAGATAATGGGAAGACGCGCAAGATACACAATGTGATATTGCTGCCATCTTTGGAGCATGCCCAACAGCTTTCCGGCAAACTGGAAGCCCTTGGCTGCAATCTGCGAGCAGACGGCCGTCCCATCATCGGCCTTTCCGCCCATGATCTGTTGGAAATGACTTTGGATGTATGTGAAGACGCTATTTTCATCCCAGCTCATATCTGGACTCCCCATTTCTCCCTTTTCGGTGCTTATTCGGGATATGACGCTATCGAAGAATGTTTTAGGGAGCTGACTGGCTATATCCATGCTTTGGAGACAGGACTTTCCTCTGATCCCCAAATGAACCGGCGTATTTCCGCTCTGGATAAATATGCCCTGATATCCAACTCTGACGCTCATTCCCCCAATAATCTGGCCAGAGAGGCCAATATATTCAACTGCCAGTTGAGTTATCCGGCGCTGGCTGCCGCCATTGGGGACAGGCAGGGCCAGGGGCTGGCAGGCACAATCGAATTCTTCCCGGAAGAAGGAAAATATCATTGGGATGGCCACCGCAGCTGCAAATATTCCTGCCGGCCGGGAGAAGCTATCGGCAATCATGGCATTTGCCCTGTTTGCGGCGGACGGCTTACCTATGGGGTGGATCATCGCATCATGGAACTGGCCGACCGGCCGGAGGACTTTGTTTTGGAAGGAGACAAACCCTGGCAAAAACTGGCTCCTCTGGCGGAAACAGTAGCGGCCTGTCTGGGCATGACCACTGCCTCCAAAAAAGTAGCCCAGATCACCAACAAGCTGATGCAGGAATTAGGCCCGGAACTGACAGTGCTTAGGGAAACGCCTTTGTCTGATATCGCTGCTGCCTCTTCCCCACTGATAGCAGAAGGCATATCCCGGATGCGCCGCGGAAAAGTCACTATGGAGCCAGGATATGACGGAGTTTACGGCAAGGTAAGAATCTTTACCGAAGAAGAATTGGCGGAATTTCAGGGGCAAGGCTCTCTCTTTGCCGGATTTGGTTATGCAGCAAAAAGCCGCAGCGCTGCCAAAACCCAGTCCAAAGCGGCAGATAAGACCGCAGATAATGCTGAAAAACCGGAGCAGGCATATCCCTATGGTCTTAACCAACAGCAATGGCAAGCTGCTTCTGCCCAGGAAAAACAGGTGGTTGTTTTGGCTGGGCCCGGCACCGGCAAGACCCATACCCTTATCTGCCGCATCCTGCATCTGCTGGCTCAGGGCGTGCCGCCGGAACGGATCATGGCTGTGACCTTTACCAATAAGGCTGCCCGGGAGCTCAATGAACGCCTGCAGAGCCATCTGCACAAAAAAAAGCTGCCCCGGGGCATGCAGATAGGCACTTTTCACGGTCTGGCCCTTCGCCAATTGGAAAGCAGCGGCAAGGAACTGCGGCTGATAGATGATTTCAGCGCTCAGGCTTTGGCAGAGGCATATTTACAGCAGTATGGTTCCAAACTTACAGCAAAAAGTTTTTTAAGCAAATTATCCGCCGCCAAAAACGGCTCGCCCAGCCAACTCCCCGCGCAACTGGCCGAAGGATGGCAGGACAGGCTGACGGAACTTAATGCTGTGGATTTTGACGATCTGCTGCTGCAGGGTCTGGCCCTGGCGGAAAACACCAGTGACAGCTATGGCAGGCATCTGCTGGTGGATGAATTTCAGGATATCAATCCCCTGCAATTCCGTCTGGTGCAGGCATGGAGCAAAGACGCTGCATCCCTCTTCATCATAGGTGATCCGGCCCAGGCTATTTACGGCTTCCGCGGGGCAGACGCCGCCTGCTTTGACCGCTTCTGCCGGCTTTATCCGTCAGCCAGGGTAATCGGTCTTACCCAAAACTATCGCTCCACCGCCAATATCCTCAGCGCCAGCCTGCCCCTTTTGGACAAAGAAGCCCCTCTGCTGCAAAGCGCCCGGGGCGAAGGCAGTCCGGTACGCCTGGCGGAAAGTGAAAGCCCGCTCAGCGAAGGCATCTTCATTGCTTCTGAGATAGACCGTATAGTCGGCGGCATAGATATGCTTACCGCGCACAAAAACCGCCGTCAGTCCGATGCAAACCGTTCTCTGGCTGATATAGCCATCCTTTACCGGACAAACAAACAGGCGGAGCAACTTGCCTATTGTCTGGAAAAGGCAGGTATTCCCTATCGGGTCAGCGGCCGCGAGGATTATCTGGCAGATGAACAGGTACGGCTGTGCCTGACCTTTTTCCGCTGGCTGTTGGATGATAAAAACAAACTGGCAGAGCTGACCTGCCGCAACTATTATAACGAAGAACAACTGGCAAAATTAAAAGCGCAGTTTTTGCCCTGGGATAAAAAAGCCAGCTCCGAGTTATTGATCAGCCGTTGGATAGCAGCAAACTACCTTGATGGTAATGAAGCATTGGAAAAACTGCGCAGTGCCGCGCTCCTTAATCCTGATATCCGCGATTTTATTTTAGGAGAATTATTAGGCAAAGAGGCGGATATAACACGCAGCAGCAGCAAAGAATATCAGCAGGAGGCTGTATCCCTGATGACTCTTCATGCAGCCAAGGGCCTGGAATTCCCGGTAGTATTCCTGGCCGGGGTAAAGGAAGGCCTTATTCCCTTTGCCGCCCAGGGCCTCAGCGGTGATATCCAGGAGGAAAAACGTCTATTTTATGTAGGCATGACCAGGGCCAGAGACGAGCTGATACTCAGCGGCTGGCCAAAGCTTTCCGACTTTCTTAAGCTTATTCCGGCGGACAGGCTGCTTCACGAAAAGGCTGTTATTAAGCATAAGATCAAGGCAGATCAGCTAAGCCTGTTTTAAATCAAAACTTAAACTCTTGTTAAACTTTTTTTAAACGATCATATCTTGAGCCATACTACAGAAAATGTTAGAATACTCACAGCAAATATTCAGGGAGTTTTTAATGCAGCACCATCTGAGTGAACGTGGTAAAAGGATACTAAGTATCATCTCTATTCTGATTTTTATAGCATTTAGCGTTGCGATCTTTTTTTGCGTAGGCCGGCCTTTGATCAGATTCGCTTCTGAACCGGAGCATTTCCGTGCCTGGATAGATTCGCTGGGCAGTTGGGGAGCTTTGGCTTTCATTGGAATTATGACTCTGCAGATAGTAGTAGCCATCATTCCCGGCGAGCCTCTGGAGATAGGCGCAGGATATGCCTTTGGCGCCATGGAAGGCATTATCCTCTGCCAAATCAGCGTAGCCATCGGCACGGCGCTTGTTTTCTGTTTTGTACGCTATTTCGGTACAAAGGCACTGGAAGTATTTTTCCCCCTGGAAAAGATCAATTCCCTGCGTTTTCTAAGCAATAATAAGCGGCTTTATCTTCTTACCGGCATACTTTTTTTCATTCCCGGCACTCCCAAAGATCTTATTACCTATTTTATGGGACTGACCAGGATAAAACTTCTGCCCCTGCTGGCGCTTTCCGTATTCTGCCGTTTGCCCTCAATAATCACTTCCACTATCAGCGGCAATGCGCTGGGACAAGCCCAATATCAATTAGCTGGTATAGTCATAGCCGGTACGGTAATCATCAGCATTGTGGGTATCATTATCTACCGGCATATAAGTAAAAAAGAAACTGAAGCCAGAAAACTGGCAGGGTCGGCCGACAACACCGGAGAAATTGGCGGAAGTGACACCGGCCCCGAATTAGCTGCCGCGGTAACATCTGACGATGCAGCAGAATCTGTTCCCGAAGCCGCTGCAAAATAAAATGACAATAAAAAAGACCAGCCTGCAGGCTGGTCTTTTTTATTGCTAAAGTGTTCCTTTTTCCTTCATGGCGTTAATGATACGCCGGCAGGAAGCGTCGCCTCTGGCCAGCAGTTCCGGCAGATCCATATTCGGGAACTGCCCTTCTTCATAAAGGATACGGCCATCAACCATAGTCAACAGCACATCGTTGCCACAGGAAGAATAAATGAGATTGGTCAAAAGATTATACATTGGGCGCATATAAATATGGTCTATATCGATAACTACCAGATCGGCTCTAAAACCCTTTTTAATAAGGCCGCAATCAGGTCTTCCCTGAGCCAGGGCGCCTGCTCTGGTAATGCTGTACAAAGCCTGTGCCGGCGTGATAAGCGTGGGGTCTCCGGTAACGCCCTTATGAATAAGGGCAAACGTCTTGGCTTCTTCCAGCATATTCAGATTATTGTTGCTGGCTACACTGTCTGTGCTCACAGCAATATTGACTCCCGCCGCCAGCAGATTCGCAGCAGGACAAAAACCGCTGGCCAGCTTCATATTGCTTTTGGGGCAACTGGCAACCGATACGCCCTTATCACGCAGTATGGCTATATCTTCCATACTGATATGAACGCAATGAGCGGCAATGGCAGGTACATCAAAAAGCCCGCATTCATTAAAATAAGCCACTGGGGTAAGACCGCCGTGACGCTGACGGCATTCCGCTACTTCTTTGGCAGTTTCCGAAACATGAATATGCACGGAACCGCCGTCCTCACGGGCAGCCTGGGCCACACTGCGCGCCAATTTCTCGGTACTGGTATATTCCGCATGCAGGCCGAAATCAATATGGATACGGTCATCGTCAAGACCATGATATTTATCCCTAAGTTCCAAAGTGGGAACATAGTATTTAGTGTCTTTGTATTCCTTTGCCGGGTCAGAGCAGGTAGCACCCAAAGCCACATTGGCTTTTACTCCGCTGTCATAAAAAGCTTTGGCAATCGCCCGGCCATGCATATACATATCGGCAGCGCCGACTATGCCGAAACGAAGCATTTCCGCCGCGGAAAGCATGGTGCCGATATATACGTCGTCGGCAGTAAGATGCTCCTCAAAAGGAAACATCTTGGTAGTAAGCCATTCGCTCAAAGGCAGATTCTCACCAAAACCGCGCACAAGAAACATAGCGCTGTGGCTATGAGCATTAAAAAAGCCGGGGGTAAGCAATTTACCATGACCGTCATAAATACGTCCAAAGACCTTTTCGTCAACAGGAGCCTGATTGGACAAATAAGTTATATGCTTATCCTGTACACCAACATACATATGTTCCCGGATCTGCATGTCCTCGTCAACGATGGTGATATCTTTGAACAACATAGGGCATCTTTCCTTCCTGGATTAATAGTATAGGCTTTATTCAGTTCTTAAATTATATAAAACATTATTCTAAGCAATTCAAATATAAAGCAATAACGGCATTTTATCACGGTATTGATCTGCTCAACACCTCTGCCGTTTCCTTTTGATTATAACCGATTTTTGTATATTATAACACAGACGAGAAGAATTTCAAGTGTTTTTAAAAATGCAATTTGTTTGTTTCCTAGACCTTTTCTCCAGATCTCTCCGTTTTTCTTTATATATATGATATATATGCCAAATGTATGCAAATAATATGTTGTTTGATCATTAATAAAAATAAAATGCCGGACAAGATAAACCCGTCCGGCATTTTGAAGAGGGGGTGGACTTTCAGATTGTTATAAGACAACAGTAACTATCATTTATCTGCTTATTGCCTACTCAACCAATTCTTCCAGTTTAACCCTCTTTTGCAGGGCAAATGCCAGTATCAGGGAAATAAGATACCAAGCTCCGGTCAGAATCAGGTATTTGACACCGGTGGTGAAGATGATGATGTAAGCAATGAACAGAACGGAAATGATGGGGAATACTTTGGCGGTGAAGAAAGCGCCGAAGCCTTTATCATGCCATCTTTCCTTGACATTGCCTATGCAGATAAAGCCATAGGCTGTGGTGGCCATGATGCCCATCACGGTGAAGTGATCGTTGATGCCGTCGAAGATGCCGCCATAAGCATACAGTCCGTA
>CAKQQU010000045.1 GCA_934271085.1 uncultured Bacillota bacterium
CTTGAAATCGCAAAAGGGGGAGTTCGAATCTCCCCAGTTACCAAAATAACGCGAAAATATCTTTTTTTCTGAGTGCAAAATTTGAAATAAAAAAGGTGGCAACCCTTTGGTATTCTAAGCGTTGCGCTTAAAATACCAAAGGGTTGCCATCTTATGGAGCGGGCAAAGGGATTCGAACCCTCGACTTTCACCTTGGCAAGGTGACACTCTACCACTGAGTTATACCCGCAAGTGGTGCCGCGGGGCGGAGTCGAACCACCGACACGGGGATTTTCAGTCCCCTGCTCTACCAACTGAGCTACCGAGGCAAATGGCGACGCAGATGGGGCTCGAACCCACGACATCCAGCGTGACAGGCTGGCACTCTAACCAACTGAGCTACTGCGCCATATTTGGTGGGCGATGACAGGCTCGAACTGCCGACATCCTGCTTGTAAGGCAGGCGCTCTCCCAACTGAGCTAATCACCCACATACCGGGAGGAAACAATCATCAGACCTTGGTCATGCCCTTTCGGTGTTGCTGTTTCCCTGCAGCTTGTTCATTATAGCTTATGGTTTTTTTAAAGTCAAGAGTTTTTTGAAAAAAAAAGTTTTTTTTAAATATTTTGTCCTCGGTTTTCAAAGAATAATAAAGAATATAACTGACAAGGAATTTTATAAGGTGATAAAATGCCTGGTAAAAATAGTTGCTATAAGGATCCCATGGTTTATATACAATACCTGATCGTTGCGGGGATGCTGCTGGCTGCCCTTTTTTATTTTGCTTTTAATATGCTTCCCGGTTTTGCAGATAATAACGGGAATAAGATGGATGCCATGGATTCCCCGGTGACTGTATCCCGGGAGGATCAGCAGCTTTTCGGCAATATCATGATAAAAACCGAGGATGAAGTGAGTCTTGCCTGCGCAAATGTTCTTATTAATGGTAAATCAGCCGGAGATCTGGCTGAAGGTTCGCTTTTACTAAGGGTTCATCCCGGAGATCTGCTGGGCATAGACGGCAGCGCCTATAACCGGCAACTGTTTTTTTATCTGCAGGGCATATCCTCAAATATAGACGCTTCTTCTCTGGATGTGAGAATAATGACCAATGGCAATGTTGTGGAAGTAGGGGAAATTATCTTTAAATAGTTTATTGTTAGCAACTGGAAATTGAGGTATAATAATTCTGTTATGTAACAAGCCGGAAATACTTATATGTTTTTGGCTATTCAACGGAGGATATAATGACAGCAATGCAGATCGCCATTGACGGACCGGCAGGGGCAGGGAAAAGCACTGCCGCCAAGGCTGTGGCCAAAGAGCTTGGATACTTATATATCGATACGGGAGCAATGTATAGGGCTGTGGCCTTGATGGCCATGCGCCGGCATATTGATGAGGGGCAGATACAGCAGCTAATAGATTTGACCAGGGATCTGGACATCAGCTTGCGGCAGATGGAAGACGGTTATTATGTTTTTGCCGATGGAGAAGACATCACCAAAGATATACGCCGGCCGGAGGTGGGCAACCTGGCTTCTGCCATATCGGCTATTGCTGAAATACGAAAACTACTGGTAAAAAAGCAGCAGGATCTTGCCGCCCATACTCCTGTGGTAATGGATGGCCGGGATATTGGCACTGTAGTGCTGCCGAAAGCCGAGTGTAAAATATTTCTTACCGCAGATTCGGCAATTCGCGCCCAAAGGCGCGTTCTGGAATTGAAAGAGAGGGGAATTGACACAGACCCCCAACAGGTGGAAGCTGATATTATCAAGCGCGATCTTCAGGACAGCAACAGGGCAGCTTCCCCCTTAAAAAAGGCTGATGATGCGGTTTTGCTTGATAACAGTTATTTAAGCGTTGAAGAAGTCGTAGCTGAGATACTCAGGATAGCAAAGGAAAGATAATGTTTGTATATTCTTTGGGCAAAATACTTACCGGCATAGTTCTTAAGCTTGGCGGTATTCGTATCATAGGCAAGGAGAACATCCCCGATGATCATAAAGCAATAGTTATAGCCAATCACGCCAGTTTCGGTGATGTGCCGGCTATAGCCAACGCCTTTCCCTATATGCTTACCTTTGTTGCCAAAGAGGCTTTTGCCAAAAATGCCTTTACCCGCGTTCTTTTTTCTGCCGGGGGCGTGGTATTTCTGAATTCCAGGGAATCCGATCTTGGCGCTATGCGTCAGGTTATTAATGTACTTAAGCAGGGCAGGGCAGTATGCATTTTCCCGGAAGGCAAACGCAATTTTGATCAGAATATTACTGAGTTCAAACCGGGAGCTGCCTATATGGCATATCGTACTGACGCGCCTGTTATTCCTGTTGGTATGATAAATTGCGGAGATTTTTGGCGTATCTGGCGGCGTAATATCATAGTAAATATCGGCAAGCCGATATTTCTGGATAAAACACAGAAGCTGGATCAGGAGTATCTGAATAAGTATAATGATCTGTTCCGGGACAGGGTCAAGGAATTGGTTGAAGAAAACAAGGGCATAATCCTGCGTGAAGGCAAAAAAATGCGGAAGCCGCCGAAAAAGCGCAGATAATATTTATTAAATAAAAACGGCGTAAAGCAGGATTTTAATTGTCTGTGCCGAAAGTATAAGAATTACAGTGAATAGGGAGTAAAGATGAGAATAGTTACCGCCGGCAGTTCCGGTTTTTGCAGGGGCGTTAAATTGGCCATGGATAAGGCTTTGGCTGCTGCGGAAACGCTTGACCATATTTATTCCCTTGGCCCTTTGATCCATAATCCCCAGGAAATTGCCAGAATATCCCGAAAGGTCATTCCCGTGGAATCTCTTGATGATATTGCCGAAAGGCCTGCCGCTGTTATGATCCGTTCCCACGGAGTTCCGCCGCAGGTATTGGCAAGAGCTTCCCAGCTTGGCCTATCAGTAGTTGACGGTACATGCCCTTTTGTGGCAAGGGCGCAGCATAAGGCGGCAGAGTTTATTTCTTTGGGCTGCGAATTGTTTATACTGGGGGACAGCGCCCACCCTGAAGTCATAGGTCTTCAAGGTTATGCCGGCGGCAGGGCGCATATACTGTCAAAACCGGATGATGCATTTTCAGCCGGCCATTATCCGAAGATAGCGCTGCTGGCGCAGACTACACAAAAGGTTGAGGATTTTTGGCAGACAGCCGAGATACTTCGGGAAAAAGCCGAAGAGTTTTTCCCCGAGAATACTGTCTGTAATCATACAAGGATCAATCAGGAGGCTACACGCGAGTTAGCTTCGCAGGTTGAAGCCATGATAGTTATTGGCGGATTTAACAGCGCCAATACCCAAAAACTGGCACAAATATCCAAAGAAGCGAATATACCTGTATATCATATTGAAACGCTTGCTGATTTGGATTTGGATATTGTGCGGGGCTACGCTACGGTAGGCATTACCGCCGGAGCCTCCACCCCGGAACATATTATTGAGGAGGTAGTTAACAGAATGGCAGAACTGGATAAGATGGAGAATGTAGTGGAAGAAAATTGCGCCTGCGGGTGCGAGAAAGAAAAATGTGAGCCTGAGGCTCTTGATCAGACGGCAACCTGCTGCAGCGAAGATGCAGCAGAGGAACAGCCTATAGATGCCTTTGCTGAAGCATTCGGTGCAATGAAAGAGATCCGCCGCGGCGCCCGTGTCAAGGGCGTTGTTGTGCAGGTTAAGGATGATGAGCTGCTGGTTGATATCGGCGGTAAAAGCGAGGGCGTTTTAAGCTCCAGCGAGCTTAGCGCTGAAGAAGCTAAGGATATCCGCGGTCATTTTAATGTAGGCGACGAGATCGATGTTCTTATTCTGCGTAAAGAAAACCAGGAGGGTTACCCCATACTCTCCAAGCGCAGAGTAGATCAGGATATAGCCTGGGATCGTCTGGCTCAGTTGAAGCAGGATAAAGAGATCGTTACCGGTACTGTTACGGATGTGGTAAAAGGCGGCCTGCTGGTTGATGTTGGTATCCGCGGCTTTGTCCCCGCATCCCTTGTTTCCCTTGGTTATGTGGAAGACTTGTCCTCTTATATTGGCAAGCAGCTGGATATGAAGATCATCGAATGCGATAAGCACAGCAATAAACTGGTTCTTTCCGCTAAAGCCGTTTTGCGTAAAGCTTCTGCTGCCATGAAGGAAAAGACCTGGGCGGAAATTGCTGAAGGCCAGACCAGAAAAGGCGTTGTACGCCGTCTGACCAACTTCGGCGCTTTTGTTGATATCGGCGGTGTTGACGGACTGCTGCATGTTTCTGAAATGGCCTGGTATCGGGTAAACCATCCTTCCGATCTGCTTAAAGAAGGCGATGAGATCGAAGTCTATGTTCTGGGCGTCGACGCTGAAAATGAAAAGATCTCTCTGGGTCTCAAACAGCTTACTCCCAATCCCTGGAGCCTGGTTGCAGAAAAATATCCCGAAGGCAGCATTATTACCGCAAAAGTTATGCGCACCACCAATTTCGGCGCTTTCCTGGAAGTGGAACCTGGTGTGGAAGGCCTTGTGCATATTTCCCAGCTTGCCAACCACAGAGTGGAGAAGACCGAAGATGTGGTGAAACCCGGTGATGTTGTTCAGGTCAAGGTTTTGGCCGTAGATCCTGAGGCAAAACGTATGAGCCTTTCCATTAAAGCGGCTCTGCCTGAGGAAGAGACTGCCGAAGATATGCCTGCAGCTGATGAAGCAATTCCCGCTGATGCAGAATAGTTCCCTATATAGGGGCTGTTGCTAACGGCTGATTAATTAAATAGTTTATTTTAGGAGAACCGCAGTTTATGCGGTTTTCCTGATATTCGGGAGGGTTTATCATGAAACTTTGGGGAGGCCGCTTTACATCTGATACAGATAAAGTTGCGGAAAGCTTTCATTCATCCATAAGTTTTGACCAAAGATTATATAGGGAAGATATAGAGGGCTCTTTGGCCCATGCCAAAATGTTGGCAGATTGCGGTATAATTTCCCGGGATGAGGAGTCTGCCATCCGCAAAGGTTTACTGTCTATAAGGGATGATATTGATGCAGGTAATGTGGAATTTGACGTTTCTGCAGAAGATATTCATATGAATGTTGAAGCACTTTTAACAGAAAGAATAGGTGAAGCAGGGAAGAAGCTGCATACTGCCCGCAGCCGTAATGATCAGGTGGCCTTGGATCTGCGTTTATGGGTACGGGGACAGATAAAGGAGACTCAGGCTCTGATTATTTCTCTTCTGGAGGCCCTGGTCGCCAAAGCAGAGGAAAATACCCGTACTCTTATGCCCGGATTTACTCATTTGCAAAAGGCCCAGCCTATCAGCTTTGCCCATCATTTACTGGCTTATGTGCAGATGTTCCGACGGGATCATACCCGTCTTGCGGATTGCGCGGAGAGAATGAATTTTTCTCCTTTAGGCAGCGGTGCGCTGGCCGGAACCGGTTTCCCCATAGACAGATTCGAAACAGCGGCAGCTCTTGGGTTTGACGCCCCTTCCGCTAATACCCTTGACGGCGTATCTGACAGGGATTATGCTTTGGAATACCTGTCGGCAGCTTCCATAATCATGATGCATCTTTCCCGCTTCTGCGAGGAGATAATCCTCTGGAGCAGTCAGGAATTCAGTTACATCACCTTGGATGACGCTTATAGCACCGGCAGCTCTATCATGCCCCAGAAAAAGAATCCGGATATGGCAGAGCTTATTCGCGGCAAAACCGGCCGCGTTTATGGCGATCTTGTGGCGCTGCTTACCACGATGAAAGGGCTGCCTCTGGCATATAATAAGGATATGCAGGAAGACAAGGAAGCTATTTTTGACGCTGTTGATACTGTTAAAGGATGTCTTAAGGTATTTATTCCCATGCTCCAGACTATGCGGGTAAATACTGATAAAATGGCCGCTGATGTAGAGGATGGTTTTCTTAACGCTACAGATATGGCCGATTATCTGGTTGCCAAAGGATTGCCTTTCCGCAGCGCCCATGCTATATCAGGTCATCTGGTGCATTATGCGGAAGAAAACGGTTGCCGTCTGGATGATCTTACCCTGGCTCAGTTGCGGAAGGAATCAGATCTTTTTGAGGAAGATATTTATGAAGCGATAGCCCCTCAAGCCTGCCTGGCCGCCAGAAAGACCTATGGCGGACCGGCTCCGGAAGCTCTTGAGACAGCAATAAAAGATATAAAAGAATGGCTGGCAATGGCTTGACAAAAAATGTCGTAATATGCTATCCTATGAATTAATTCAATATGCTTGGTAGAGGTGCGCTGTTTATCAGTAGCTCAGGCATCGTAGGGCAACAGACCTGAGTAAAAGGAAACAGTGCCGAAGCAGTAAGATCATGCCCTTGGTTTTGCTGCTGGGACGTTTTCAGAATATGAAACGTACTGTCACTGTAAAGTGGAGCGCTATCAAAGACATCTTGTTTAATAATGTCCTGTGCGTGCTCCGCACAGGATTTTTATTTTATTAAGTTATATTAATGTTGGGAGGTTCTGAAAATGGGAGAATTACAGGCTATCTCTGTAGGATGGCTGTCGATCTTGCCGCCGCTGATTGCAATAACGCTGGCATTATTGACTAAAGAGGTATATTCTTCTCTGTTAGTAGGTATTTTTTCAGGAATGTTGATCTATTGTCTGAACGTAGGGGAAGGTGTTATCACCTCCATCTACTATATGATACAGATGATGGGCGAGAAGATGGGCGCCAACGGCACCCTGATAATTTTCCTGATGCTATTGGGAGCTTTGGTGGTCGTTGTGACCCGTGCCGGAGGTTCCCGGGCATATGGGGAATGGGCTGCAAAACGCATCAGAACCAGACGTGGAGCTATGCTTTCCACAATGGGCCTTGGTATTGTTATTTTTATCGATGACTATTTTAATTGCCTTACTGTGGGCACAGTTATGCGTCCCCTTACTGACCGTCATCATATTTCCCGCGAAAAGCTGGCTTATATAATCGACGCCACCGCGGCTCCCATATGCATTATTGCTCCTATATCCAGTTGGGCGGCTGCTGTTGCCAGCGATCTGGGCGGCGATGGGTTCGGCATGTTTCTGCAGGCAATTCCGTTTAATTTTTATGCTTTGCTTACTTTGGCCATGCTGTTGCTGTTATGCATATTCAAAGTGGATTACGGCCCCATGCGTAAAGCTGAACTGGCTGCTATGGCCGGTGCTATCAATGATGAAGTAGAAGCTAAAGATTTCGATGGCATGACCGTTTCCCAAAAAGGCAGAGTTTCCGATTTGGTTATCCCCATTGTATGCCTGATCGTTTTTTCAATCCTGAGCATGGCCTTTGTAGGCGGCTTCTTTAGTGGGGATGCCGATTTTATCACTGCCATCGGCGAAGATCCTTCCAGCGGGCTGGCACTGGGCGCTTTCTTTGCCCTGATCGTTGCCATGATAATGTTTATACCCCGCAAACTTATATCTTTTAAGGAATTCATGCTTGGTTTTGTTGACGGAGCCAAATCCATGATACCTGCTATTCTTATTCTGATAATGGCCTGGTCTCTGTCTGGCGTTTGCCGCGGCATGATCGGAACAGGTGAATTTATCAGCGGCGTTGTATCCGGATCCTCCATGGTTATAAATCTGCTGCCCTTCTTCGTATTTGTTGTTGCGGCGTTTATGTCTTTTGCCATGGGTACTGCCTGGGGCACTTTTGGTATACTGCTGCCTATAGTTTCCATGATCTGCGCTTCGCCTGAAACTGCTTTTATGCTGGTTCCCAGCATTGGCGCTACTTTGGCAGGTTCGGTATTTGGCGATCACTGCTCGCCTATATCTGATACCACTATTCTGGCATCTGCTGGAGCTAAATGCGATCATATCAGGCATGTTGCCACCCAACTGCCCTATGCTTTGACCGTGGCCGTTATTTGCGCCATTGGTTACATCCTTGTGGGATTGCTCGGCAATTTCTGGCTGCCGTTGATCGTTTGCCTGGTATTGATGGCGGGCGTATTTATGTTTATGCGGCGCAGACAGAAGGAAGCTGCATAAAGCAATACTGTATTACAATAAAAAAGCACCGTGCCAAAGGTACGGTGCTTTTTTATTTTGCTTTAATATTTACATTCTAGCTGATAAGTGTATAGCCTTCTTCCTCAATTGCTTTTTTAATAACAGAATCATCTATATCATTATTCAGTTCTACTGTTGCCGTTCCTGATTTGTAGCTGACTACTGCTTTATCTACCTGAGCCAATGATTCCAGTCTTTTTTTCAAATGGAATTCGCAATGTTCGCACATCATTCCTTCTATTCTGAATGTTTTTTGCATCGTTTTCATCCTTCCTTTCGTTTTATTATTATCTGTATTTTGGTGTATTTTAACCATATTGATGCGCAGGGAATTTGTAACCACGCAAAAGCTTGACAGACTCATGGCGGCTGCGGCAAACATTGGATTCAATTCCCAGGAAAGCAGGGGAATGAATGCTCCTGCTGCCAGTGGTATTCCCAGAATATTATAAAAGAAAGCCCAGAACAGGTTTTGGCGGATATTCCGCAAAGTTGCTTTGCTTAAACGGATAGCTGCCGCTACATCCAGCAAACTGCTGTTCATCAATACAATATCGGCTGCCTCTATTGCTATATCTGTTCCTGCCCCTATGGCTATGCCTATATCAGCCCTTACCAGAGCCGGGGCATCATTTATGCCATCGCCTACCATTGCCACTTTGCCGCTGCTTTGTAACTCATGGACAGCCGCTTCTTTTTCATCAGGAAGCACTTGGGCAATTATCCTGTCCACGCCAGCCTGACTGCCGATATTTTGGGCGGTATCAGCGTTATCTCCGGTTATCATCACAAGTTGTTTGCCCATATCTTTCAACTGCTCAATGGCTTTGCGGCTGTCTTTTTTTATGATATCGGCAACTGCCAGCACTCCCAGGGCTTTCCCGTTGCAGCCAAAAAATATGGGCGTCCGGCCTTCCTTTGCCAGCGATTGAGCCTTATTGCATATTTGCCGGGAAAACAGTGTGTTTTGCTGCTGTAAAAAATTCAGGTTGCCTCCGTATACATATTCTCCGCCCATTATGCCCCGGATACCTTTTCCGGGAATAGCCTTAAATTCTGTAATTTCTCCGGGAATATAGCCAAGCTGCGCGCCTTTTTGACAGATTGCTTTGGCAAGAGGGTGTTCGCTTTTGTTTTCCAAAGAACACGCGGTATCCCATAACTCTGATGCCGGTATGCCTTTTTCTGTAATTATATCGGTTACCTGCGGATTTCCTTCAGTTATGGTGCCTGTTTTATCAAGGGCTACAATATCCGCTTTTCCTGTTAATTCCAGGGAGGCGGCTGTTTTGAAAAGTATGCCGTTTCTGGCGCCCAAACCGCTGCCTGCCATGATAGCTACCGGCGTAGCCAATCCCAAAGCACAGGGACAGCTTATAACCAGCACAGAGATTCCCCGCTGCAGGGCAAAACCAAAACCCTCTCCCAAAAGCAGCCAAATGGCGGTGGTAAGGACAGCAATACCGATGACCACCGGCACAAATATGCCTGAGACCCGGTCGGCTATTTGGGCTATAGGAGCTTTGCTGGCTGCAGTATCACTTATCAGGGTGATGATTTTAGACAGGGAAGTATCTTCGCCTACCGCGGTTGCCCTGCATTTGATAAATCCGGTCTGATTAATAGTGGCTGCGGAGATGCTCGCTCCGGGATATTTATCTACCGGCAGGCTTTCTCCGGTAAGAGCAGATTCATCAATAGCAGTGACGCCTTCAATTATTATGCCGTCAACAGGAATGCTTTCCCCCGGTTTTACAATAAAGATATCTCTTTTTTGAAGCTGCTCTACAGGAATGGTGAGCTCATTGCCATCCTTGATGACAGTGGCAGATTCCGGCTGCATACGCATAAGCTGTTGTATGGCGCCGGTGGTTTTTCCTTTGGCTTTTGCTTCCAGTAGTTTGCCAACGGTAATCAGGGTCAGTATCATAGCTGCCGATTCAAAATAAAGATCGGGCATTTCGTTGCCGCCTGGTGCGATGGAAATCCTTATCATCTGCCAGATGCTGTATAAAAAGGAAGCGCCTGCCCCCAATGCTACCAGTGCGTCCATATTGGGGGACAGCCGGGCTATGCTTTTGGCGCCGCTGATAAAAAACTGCCGATTTATAATTATAATTGGCAGAGTAAAAACTAACTGGATAAGTGCCAGCGTCAAATGATTATCAGACAGCAAGGCAGGCAATGGCCAGTGCCATAACATATGCCCCATGGAAAAATACATAAGGGGCAATAAAAATAATATGGACAATACCAGCCGGTGTTTTATATTTTTGATGGCTAGGGCGTCATCGTCATATGCTGTTGGTTTTCCCGGCTCTTTTTTTGATATTGCCGGTATTTCAGCATAATAGCCGGCTTTTTTTACTGCGTCTATAATGGCCTCATCAGAGGCGGATCCTTCCACAGTCATGGAGTTGGTCAGCAGGCTTACATTACATTGGCTTACCCCGTTCACCTTGGAAACTGCCTTTTCTATCCGGGAACTGCAGGCTGCACAGCTCATTCCTTTTACGGTAAAACGTTTCATTTTTTTCTCCGTTTTAATCAACAGTAAAATATTTTGCAGATAATTGCGGTCAATCTGTTGTTTTGTAAGGGCAGTTTGCCGCAAAATATTGGGTACACATATATATTTTAAATCGTCAATACTGTGCAAATCAAGCTTAAAATAAACAGGCCAGCGCTGTTATTACGTTGACCTTCTTTATATGTTCTTTTCTGTACTATCCTTTTCAGATCCGGCAAACTATCCATTAAATAAATTAAACATCGTTGCTATGATCATCAAGTTTTTTATTTCCCCATAGCCCCTATTGTGCCGACGATTATGATCTTCTTATGATTAATATTATGAACATTTACCGATATTTTAAAATTTACATTTATCCCGGTATTGCAATGGTGGGATACCGACTATTTTTTTAAATACTTTGGTAAAGTAGCTTTGGCTTTCAAAGCCGACCATATAGGCAATATCCACCAGTTTCAGACTGTTATCCGTAAGCAGGTTTTTGCTTTTTTCTATTCTCACATTATTCAGATATGAGGTAAAGCTTATGCCCAGTTCATGTTTAAAAAGTCTGCTGAAATAAGCGGGGGATATGTATACAGTATTAGCCAGTTGTTCAAGAGTTATTTTTTCCGCAAAATGCTGCTTAATATATAATGTGGCTTTATGTATTATGCTGCCGTGTTTAACATTGATGTAATCAAGCTCGTCGATTAGAGCATTTACAGTTGACTTCAAACTGTCAAAAAGTTCTGCCACTGTATAAAAGCCGGATATGGTTTTTAAATAATCATGGGCTATCTGAAAACAGCGGTCGGGGTCCCCGCCGTTTTTTATTACCGTCCTGGATATGAGAACAAGCAATTCGGCTATTCTGGTCTGTGTCAGTTGTGTATTTGTGCCGCTGGAAAGAAAAATATAGGCCATAAGATTATTAAGATAGATATCTAAAGCCGGCCTGTCTGCCTGAGATACCGTTTCCAATAGTCTGCTTTCCAGATCAAAAGGGTAGGGCGTTGCGCTGTTGATGTTTTGAATGAGCTCTACATATCTGGCCAATTGCTCCTGGTTTTCATATGGCAAAGGTAACTTTGATGTTTTGTTGCCAGAGAGATTATTTTCAAATTGCATCGACAAAAAAAGCACAGTATATAATTCGGATATTCTTGAGGGGGTTATATAAGGTATGGAAAATAAAAAAGGAGATATATGCGGTATATCTTCTTTGGGTATGCGCAGCAAAGTAGCTAATTCATAATAAATATAATCCTGCTTATCCACCAGCTCAGGATATGCTTCGCCGCTACAGGTGATAACAGCCTTGGAAAGCTCTGCAA
>CAKQQU010000046.1 GCA_934271085.1 uncultured Bacillota bacterium
CCTATAAGCATCGGCAAAATAGCTATGGCCCCGGCCGGAGGAAAATAGACTTTTGTCCGGGCGACCACTACAAAAAATATCCCGGCAGTAACAGCAGCCGCCAGGGTCACCGGCAATCCAAAAATCGAGCAGCAGGTCAGGCGAAGGGCGCAGCCGCAAAGCGCCCCAAAAAAAGTTATAAGTATAACCTTTCCCGGACAGCGGCGGGATACGCTGCCCGTACAGCTCATCTCGGTAAAACCCACTATCAGCGGCGGCGCTATTAAAAAAGGCGCATTAAGCACCAATGCCAGGCAGCACAAAGCAGATATACAAACTATCCTTTTCAGCCATAAGGGCAACTGGCTCCTGATATCAAACTGCCAGTACTCCTCTACCGGGCAGGCAATGCCCTTTTTCAGCAGCAAAGCCCTTCCCAGAGCAACTATGCCTGCAGCCAGAGAAGCTGCCAGTGGATAGATAAAGGAGGCAGTGCCCAACAAAACCGGCAGAATGGCTGCTGATATCAGCGGATAAATGGTAGTATGCAGCAGCATCAGACCGGCAGCGCAGCAACAATAGGCCAGCAGTATCTGCCATATCACACCCAAAGGCACCCAACGTACTATAGCTACGCCCATCAGGGAAAAAATGGCAATAGCCAAAAACATCTTTAACGGCGATACCCGCCAGGGCTGTCTGGGAGCCAGCCAGGCGCCTATGGCCAAGGCTGCTATTTCGGGAAAAATTATTTCCGCTTCCTGCAGCAGCTCGGCACAGCCCACCATCAGACAGACCAATAACCAGGCTGCAGCCCATATCAACCAGCGCTTTTTACCTCCGTACAAAGCCATCTGGTCAATTCTCTTGCCGCTGTTATTCAAAGTTTTCTGCGAGTTTTCCATCAGTATACTTCTCTTTCCCCATTACTACCTGTCCATAATAACACAATACAATCTGCCTTGCAAAATTTTTCTTATACCTCTTGACAGGCAATACTATGTATTATATAGTATTATGCGAAAGGAGGGATAAGATGGATGCACAATTAAGACGCGGTCTGCTGGATATTTGCGTACTGGCCGTGCTGCAGCGCAAGGACTCATACGGCTATCAGATAATCAAGGATACTGCAGATCTGCTGCCACTGACCGAATCCACCCTCTACCCTATTCTAAAACGCCTGGAACAGGCTGATTATCTTACCGAATACACGGTAGAGCATAACAGCCGCCTGCGTAAATACTATCGCATTACCAATAAGGGCGAGCAAAGGGTGCAGGACTTCATGGGCGAATGGAATGATATTATGAAACTGTATAACTATATCAAAGAAGGGCAGGAAAACAACTATGAATAAACAGATCTTCCTGGATGGGCTGCGGACGGCCATTTCCTCCTTGCCGCCGGAAGAGGTTAATAAAACTCTGGCATACTATGCCGAGATCATTGATGACAGAATAGAGGACGGCATGAGCGAGCAGCAGGCTATCGCTTCCCTGGAGCCTGTCCAGGTACTGGCAGGACGCATACTTGCGGAATACGGCAAAAACCCGGCTGCGCAGCCCCCTGCACAACAGCAGTATTCCGGCAGACAAAAAAGCGGCGCTTCCACTGCGCTCATTGTGGTGCTGGCTATTCTGCTATCCCCCATCTGGATACCTTTGGCCGCAGCTCTTTTCGGGCTGGCTATCGGCCTTATCTGTCTCCTTTTCGGCATAATAGTGCTTATTATTGCCGCAGTGGTAGGTTTAGCTGTGGCAGGAGTAGCTATCTTTATCTATGCCTTTGCCAATCCGGGTATCTGGGGAATGCCTCTCACTTTTTCTTTAGGTCTGGCCTTCATTTGCGTGGGCATAGGCATTCTGCTGATATTCCCTGCCATTGCCCTGGTAAAATTAATCTGGCGGGGTATAGAATCGCTTTGCGGTAAAATACATTCCTGGCTGACCAGAAAAAAAGGAGGCAGGAAAAATGAATAAATCAAAGAAAATATGTATAATAATTGCCATATCCTTAATAGTGCTGGGGCTGATACTCTGCACAGCGTCCTGCAGCAAGTGGAGCCTGGGCTGGCGGGAACTGGCCGAAAACATCCATTATGATATCCAAAACGAACTCCGCCAGGATAATAAAGATACCGGTACAACTGACGGGGATAAAAACTGGACTATACAGGAGCTGCGTTTTCCGGCCTCTGAAATAAACAGCCTGTCCGTTATCACCGTTTCCGATAATACTCTGCTGCAGCTAAATCTGGGCAGCGACGAGATCATTGTCAGATACCCCGATTGCAGCAGCTATGGCTATAATGTCTATACCGCAGATCAGACGCTGAATGTGGAATGGCGTCAGGAAGATATACTGCAAACACTGTTTAACTGGAACGGCAGCGACCCCGCAGTGGAGATATGGTTGCCCGCATCATTTATGGATACCGGTAAAAACCGCATAGATATGGAAACTGTCAGCGGCGATGTGACTGTCAGCCAAATAAATTGCCGGGAATTCTATTTCAGCAGCGTATCTGCTGATCTGGATATAACCGGCGGCGATTTTCAGGTATTAAAAGCGGATACGGTCAGCGGCGAACTGGATATTGAAGGCAATGGCCAAAGCATAGAGGCCAATACGGTAAGCGGCGATATAGAGCTGCGCCTCACCGACGGGCCGGAAGAATACACAATAAATTTTGATACCGTCAGCGGTGATATCTCGGGCATTACCGGGTATAAAGGCGCCAGGCAGATCAATGTGGAAACTGCCTCCGGCGATCTGGAGCTGGAATATCAGCTATCCGCCGGCAAAAACTCCCAATAATTAAATAAACCAGGCAGGAAAACTATGGAAGAAACAGTAAGCAAAAAAAATACCGGACGGGGCTGTTTGATCCTTTTGGCAGCGTCCTTTTTATGGGGCACCGGTATTGTAGCACAAAAACTGGGGGCAGGCGCGGTAAGCGCCTTCACCTTTAACAGCATGAGGATGCTGGTGGGTCTGATAATAATAATCCCTGCTGCTTTCATTTATGAAAAGCGGGAACGCCGGCGCGATCCTGCCTGGAACGGCTTTGCGGCCAAGCCGCTGATAATTGCCGCTGTAATTGGCGGTCTGGGCTTTTTTGGCGGGGTAACCCTGCAGCAAATGTCCCTCACATATATCAGCGCAGGCAAATCCGGTTTTATCAATTCCCTGTACATCGTATTTTTGCCGATAGCGGAATCCCTTTTTCACAAAAAAATAGCTCCCCGCACCTGGCTGGGAGTGGCGGCAGCGCTGGCAGGGCTTTACCTGCTGTGCATTAAAGAAGGATTCACCCTTGGCTATGGCGATGTATTAGGCATAATAGGTTCTTTTTGCTGGACATTTGAAATTATGGTCATAGATCGCTATTGCAACCGGGTCAATCCGCTGGCGCTGATATCAGTGATCGTTGGCGTGGCCTGCATCTGCTCTTTTGCCTGTGCTTTTACAGTGGACCATATGGATCTTTCCAGTGCTCTTACTGCCTGGAAACCCATTCTTTATGCCGGCGTGGTCCTGGTAGGCATTTGTTATACACTGCAGGTATTCGGACAGAAGACTGCAGACCCTACCCTTACAGGCATAATCTTCAGCATTGAGGCAGTATTTTCCGTACTGGCCGGCGTTTTGTTATTGCACGAAACACTGACCCCGCGGGAAGGCATCGGCTGCCTGCTGATGCTGCTGGCATTACTGATAACGCAGGTGGACTGGCCGACTCTGCTGCAGAAAATCAGCCCCGGCAACAAAAACTGATGGCAGGCATATCTCTTCAGGAATGCCCGGCTGCTTATTATCATAGCATACAATATATAAAAAGCACTTATGGCTTGAACCATAAGTGCTTTTTTATCCAATGTCCCAAATTTACCCCTATACAATTATTCAGCCTGGGGTTCCGCTCCCTCGCTGTCCAGTTCAGGGGATTCCGGATCGTCAGGATCCACCTCCTGGCCATCATTGGGCTGGCCGTTATCGCCGGTATTTTCAGCGTCATCGCCGGTATCTTCGCCACTTACAGGCTGGCCGATAATATCTCCCCAGATAAGGGCATAGCTGTTGCCGCCTACAGCCATCACGCTATCGGCTGCTTCATCACAGGGAGCGCCGTTGCAATAAAATACCCAACCGCTGGTCTCCGTGTTGGCATAGTCATCAATCGCTGTAAAATTGCCGTTTTCCATGTTATAAGTATGATCCTCTGCCTCCAGCATGGCGATAAGCAGATTAGCGGCGGAAATACCGGCATCGCCTTCTGTAGCAACTACCTCGATGCTGAAATCAGGAACCTTGACCTGGCCTCCGTTATTATGGCCTCCGTTATTATCGTCACCGCAGGCAGCCGCAAAGGCCATTATACCAATGCAAAGCAGTAAAACTACAACCTTTTTCAGTTTCATGATAAACTCCTCCTTCTGAAAGTTCCCTTATTATACAGACCGTAAAACCTTTTGTCAACGCTATCTTTATGAAAATTTATTGAAAAAAATAACCGAAAAATGTTGCAAAGTCTGTTTTATGATATAATTTTAAATGGATATTAGTAACTGAGGCTGGCATATAGGGAAGAAAGGAGGGCAAATATGCTTCCTAAACTTAGCGTTAACAAACCAATGACCATCGTGGTTGCCATCATCCTTGTGGTCATACTGGGATATCTTTCCTGTATAAATACAGGGGTAGATCTGCTGCCTGATATGGAAATGCCCTATGTGCTGGTAATGACGGTAAGCCAGGGATCATCTCCCGAAGAAGTGGAAAGCCGCATTACTGCGCCGCTGGAAGCTTCCCTGGGACTTCTCAGCGGCCTAAAAAACATGTCCAGCTCCTCATCCGAAGGGGTATCAATGCTTATTATGGAATTCCAGCAGCAGGCGGATATGTCCAGCATTATGGTGGAAATGTCCTCGCTGGTCAATTCGGCGGCAGCAGCCTTTCCCGAAAATACAGCTTCCCCTGTTTTTATTCGTCTTAACCCCTCCATGTTGCCGGTGATGATGCTCACCGCCAGCCGCGAAGGCGATACTCCCGCAGAATTTTCCGCCTATGTGGAGGATACCCTGATACCTGCTTTTCAGCGCCTGGACGGGGTAGCCAATGTAGAAGCAATGGGCCTCATCACAACTCAGGCCGAGCTGGTGTGGGACGAAGAAGCCCTGGAAAACTATAATGACCTTATTCTTGAAGAAGTGGACAATCAGCTTGCCCAGGCTAAAAGGCGGCTGGACTCTGCCAAAAAAGAACTCAGCCAGCAGCGGGAAGCCCTAGATGAAAAATCCAGCGAGCTTTATGATCAGCTCGCCCAGGCCGGCAATCAACTGGTCAGCGGCAGGGTGCAGCTGGAAATAGGTCAATCCCAACTGGACGCCGCTCCCGATGAATTAAAAGCCCAAAGAGAACAGCTTGTCGCCACTCGCGACGCCATACTTACCGTACTGGATGCCTTTGACGCAAAAGAAGAAATAAACCAGGCTCTGGATGTTGTAAACAGCACCCTCTATACTCTCTCCAAAGCAGAGGATGCCATATCCATGGAGTTTGGCTCCATTTCCGCAGCCCGCCGTAGTATACAGCAGCAAAAAAGCGATCTTGACGCAGCTTATGCAGCTTACAATGAGGCTTTATTCACAGGGAATAGAGAGGATATCGAGGCAGCGGCGGCAGAGCTGACCGCTGAAAACAACGCCTCCGCTATTTTGATAGGAAGAATAGCGAAACTCCTTCCGGAAGATTACCGTCCCGCCATCGATATTGCCGCTTTGCCCGAAGATCCCGCCGCTGCGTATCTGATCCTTTCTGCCGCTTTAACCGGTTGCGACAATTCTCTGGCATTCCTGAATACAGCTATCAATAATGCAGAGGCTGCCCGTAACGAATTGGAAAATCAGGAAAGCTGGCTCGATTTCAGTGAATTGGGGCAAATGACCAAAGCGGAAGCTGAAAAATATCTGGACCAGATAGAGGATGGCATTGAACAAATAGATAAGGCCCTGCTCATCGATATTCCCCAGGCTCAACAGCAACTGGAGGAAAGCCGCCGGGAGCTGGATAAAGGTTCTCTGGAGCTGGAAAGAGGCAAGCTGGAGGCCAGCACCCAGCTATCTTCCGCCGGGGTACAACTGGCTTTGGGCGAGGCTCAGCTGGAGGCTGCCTATGACGAATTTTATGCAGCCCGCGATACGGCTTTCAAAAACGCCGGACTGGATGGCGCGCTTACGCCTGCCCTGTTAAGCACTATTTTGGGGGCGGAGCATTTTTCCATGCCGGCCGGTTATATTGAAGATAACGAACAAAACATACTGCTTAAAGTAGGCGATAAATTCACCAGCCTGGAAGAAATGCAGGATCTGACTTTGCTGGATCTGGATCTGGCAGATATAGGACAGATAAAGGTCAGGGATGTGACGGACCTGCAGATAACGGATAATTCTGGCGAATCCTATGCCATGGTAAACGGTAGCCCGGGGCTTATACTTTCCATTCAAAAGCAGAGCCTTTCCAGCACAGCAGAAGTTTCCGAAAATCTTAATGAAGCCATAGAAGAACTAATGGCGAATACTCCGGGACTGAATCTTACCCCTGTATACGATCAGGGCTACTATATCGATGTAGCACTCTCCGCGGTTCTGGATAACCTGCTGCTTGGTGCGGTTTTGGCTATCCTTGTACTGTTCCTTTTCCTCAGAAATTACCGGCCTACTCTGATAGTTGCCCTTTCCATACCCATATCTCTGCTTTTTGCCTTAACTTTGATGTATTTTTCAGGGGTCAGCATCAATGTTATTTCCCTGGCAGGTCTGGCCATGGGCGTAGGTATGCTGGTGGATAACAGCATTGTAGTTATTGAAAATATCTACCGCCTGCGCAGTGAAGGTATGCCCGCCCGGGAAGCTGCCATCAAAGGCGCAAGACAGGTAACCGGCGCCATCGTTTCTTCCACCCTTACCACAGCCTGCGTTTTTCTTCCTGTGGTCTTTACCCATGGCCTTACCCGCGAGCTTTTCGCGGATATGGGGCTTACTGTTGCTTATTCCCTGCTGGCCAGCCTGTTGGTGGCCCTTACCCTTATACCGGCAGCAAGCTCCAACCTTTTGAACAAACCTACCGCGGAAACGCCTTTTTACCGCAGATTGGCAGAAAAATATACTGCTTTACTGCAAAAAAATCTTAACCGCAAGTGGCCTCTGATGACTGCAGCAGGTGTTGTAATAGTCTTTTGCCTTGTCTGCACATTTCTGATGGGTACCGGCTTTATTCCGGAGGTAGATTATGCCCAGCTTACCATAACCATGAAAGCTCAGGATAAAGATACGCCGGATCAGGAAATACAGGAATTGTCCAACCAGGTGCTGGACAGGATATTGACCCTGGATTATGTGGATATGGCTGCTGCATATGACGCCGGCGCCATGAGTATGGGTACGCTTATGGGTACGCTTATGGGCAGCGAAGGCGATATCAATATGTATATACTGCTGGATCCTGATTCAGGGGTACCCTCTGCCAGGGCAGCCGCTGCTATTAAAGATCTTACCGCAGATATGCCGGTGGAGCTTGAAATAGAATCAAGCGGAGCTGATATGTCCGCCATGATCGGCAGCGGAGCCCAGATAAATATTAAGGGGGACGATCTGGATACCCTGACGGCTGCCGCCGGGGAAATAGCAGGCCTTATCGGGGGGATAGAAGGATTTACCAATATTGACGACGGATGCGGTGAACCTCAGCCGGAACTGAGGGTAACTGTGGATAAAAATATGGCCATGAGCTACGGCCTGACAGTAGCTCAGGTCTATATCCAACTGGCCGGAGAGCTTAACAGCAGCCAACAGGTAATAACTATCAATACTGAGGACGGCGAATATCCCGTTATTATCAGCCGCGATCCGCAATCGACTCTGACAGGTGAAAAGCTGGCTGATTACAGTTTCCAGGTGGAAGTTCCCTCGGTAGACGGAGGCGAACCGGAAGAAAAAACGGTTTATCTCAGCAGTATTGCAACTATCAGCCGGCAAGACGGCCTGGCATCCATCAATCATCAGAACAGCAGCCGCTATTTGCAGGTAACAGCAGAAGCAGCCGAAGGATATAATTTGGGGATAATAAGCCGCGAGTTGGAAAAGGAGCTGGCAAATTATGACCCGCCTGCCGGAGTCAATATTGAGCTGGCAGGCGAGAACAAAGAAATAACGGATATGCTGGGCGACGCCTTGTTGATGATAATTCTGGCCTGCGCGTTTATCTATCTTATAATGGTAGCGCAATTCCAAAGCCTGCTGCTTCCCTTTATCATAATATTCACCATACCTCTGGCATTCTCCGGCGGCCTTTTCGTGCTGATAGCCTGCGGGCAGGAAATAACGATAGTAGCCATGCTGGGCTTCCTGCTGCTGGCAGGTATAGTGGTCAATAATGGCATAATATTTATCGACCGGGTAAATCAGCTGCTGGCTGAAGGAACAGATCCGCGGCAAGCCCTGATACTTACCGGAAGACAACGCCTGCGCCCCATCCTTATGACAGCTCTTACTACCATCTGCTCCCTGCTCTCCCTGGTATTCTCGCAGCAGATGGGCGCCGAATTGCTGCGGCCTATGGCCATCGTAGCTGCTGGCGGCTTGGTCTATGCTACCATCCTCACCCTGTTCCTGGTACCTTCCCTTTACGAGATACTTTACCGCAGCGGACAGAAACGCAAAGCCAGACGCAGCAGAAAAAAGAACGGTATTTGCGATGAAATAGAACTGGAAGATGAAAGCGGCGCCAAGCTGCTGCTGACGGAATAAGCGAGGTAAATGATCAATGAAGGAAAAACCCCGGCATATTTTTCTTACCGGCCAGATCCAGGTAGGCAAATCCACCCTTATCAACAAAGCATTGGCTCTGTTTCCCCAGCTGACATCAGACACTCTGGGAGGTTTCCGCACAATAACAGTAAAAGGCTGTCCTCCCAACGCTCTGGGCAGCGTATATATCATCCCCGCTGCGGCTGATACTGTCTGCGATGAAAATAATATGGTAGGTATACGCTGGGGGGGCGGCAAATTCGATGCTTATCCCCAGGCTTTTGAAAAAGCAGGAGTTCCCCTGCTGCAGGAAGTATACGGCAAAAAGCTGCTGCTCATGGATGAGCTGGGGGTAATGGAAAACAATGCTCCGCTTTTCCGCCGGGAAGTGTTGATCGCCCTGGAAGGCAGCATACCTGTTTTAGGCGTTATCAAACCAATAAAAAACCCGCTGCTGGATGCCATACGCGCCCATCAGCGGGTAGAAATAATAGAAGTAAACTTGGAAAACCGCAACAGCTTATTGCCCCTGCTCCAGCAGATATTGCTGGACAATGGACTGTAACTGCTCTTTTCCCTCCCGGGTAACAGCGGAAAAGCAAATTATCTCTTCTTTGGCCACATTCATAGCGGCAGCAATGGCGGCCAGAGATTTAAACCGCTGGTTTTTGCTGACCTTATCTATCTTATTGGCCACCAGCAGCACCGGCCAGCCCTGCTCCAGCAATATATCATGCATGGCGATATCCTCTTTTGAAGGTTCATGCCGGATATCCACCAGCTGCCAGCACATTTTAGGCTGCGGCGAGCCAAGATACTCCCCGATAAAATCCAGCCAGCGGGAGCGCTCGCTTTTGGCGGCTTTGGCATAACCATAACCGGGGAGATCCACAAAATACCACAGCAGCGGCTGCTCATCATCACTAAGCCCATCAATACGGTAAAAATTTATCAATCTGGTCTTACCCGGCGCAGAGCTGGTACGGGCCAGATTTTTTCTTTCGATCAGGGTATTGATAAGGGAGCTTTTCCCTGCATTGGACCGGCCGAAAAGGGCTATCTGAGGCAGATCCTCCTGGGGGTACTGTGCTTTCTTTACCGCTGACGCGGCAAGAGCGGAACGTCGCAGTTTCATTTTTTCCTCTCAGTTTTTATCATTTACCAATGCCAGCTCCAATACCTGATCCATCTGGGATACCGGATGAAAGATCATTTTGGAGCGAATATCTTCGGGCAAATCATCCAGGTCGGCCACATTATCCTGAGGCATAATTATCTCTTTAATGCCGTACCTGTACGCTGCCAGGAATTTCTCCTTGATACCGCCTACCGGCAGCACCCGTCCATGAAGGGTGATCTCGCCGGTCATGGCAATATCTCCCCGCACCTTCAATCCGGAAAGCTGAGAGCAGATAGCGGTAGCAATGGTGATACCGGCAGAAGGGCCGTCTTTGGGCACAGCGCCCTCGGGAACATGGATATGCAGGTCAGTGGTTTCTTCCAGATCATCGGGGATATTATATCTTCTGCCGATACTGCGTATCCAGGTATAGGCTGCCTGCACGCTTTCTTTCATCACATCGCCCAGCTTACCGGTAATAGTGAATTTGCCTTTGCCGGGCAGGGACTGGACCTCTATCTCCAGCAGCTCGCCGCCTATTTCCGTCCAGGCCAGGCCGCATGCTACGCCCTGCTGAGCCCGGCGCTTACGGCTGTCATCCAGATAGCGGCGGCGGCCCAGATAGCTTTCCAGATCATCGGCCCCCACCTTAAAGGGGGGCTGCTGGCCGCTGACTATATCCCTTCCCGCTTTACGGCAGATCTTGGCCAGACGGCGCTCCAGTTCACGCACACCCGCCTCACGGGTATAACCGCGAATAATGCCCTTCATTGCGGCTGGGGTAATTTTAAGCTGATCCCTGGTTATACCATGCTCTGCAAGCTGCTTGGGGAAAAGATGCTCTGTTGCGATATGATATTTCTCATCCTCGGTATAGCTGGGTATCTCTATTACTTCCATTCTGTCCAGCAGCGGCCGGGGTATTTCCGAACGCACATTGGCGGTGGTGATGAACATTACATGGGAAAGATCGAAGGGTATCTCCAGATAATGGTCGGAAAAGGTATTGTTCTGCTCGGGGTCAAGGGCTTCCAGCAAAGCGGAAGTAGGATCGCCGCGCCAATCCTTGCCCAGCTTATCCACTTCATCCAACAGAAAAAGGGGATTATTTACGCCGCTGTCCTTCATGCCGGCCAGGATACGTCCGGGCATGGAGCCTATATATGTACGGCGGTGGCCGCGTATCTCCGCCTCATCCCGCACGCCGCCCAGGCTCATGCGCACGAACTGACGGCCGGTAGCTCTGGCAATGGAGCGGCCCAATGAGGTCTTGCCCACTCCGGGAGGCCCTACCAGGCAAATAATGGGGCCTTTAAGATTCTTTTTCAGCTGGCAGCTGGCCAGGTATTCCAGAATACGCTCCTTGGGCTTGGCCAGACCAAAATGATCTTCGTTAAGTATTTTTTCCGCCTTTGATATGTCATAATTTTCCTCAGAAGAATTATGCCAGGGCAAAGCCAGGATAGTATCCAGATAATTGGTGATCACCATGGCTTCCGCCATCATAGGCGGCGTCTTTTCCAGCTTTTTCAGCTCGCTTTCAAAGCGCTCCATGGCATAATCAGGCAGCTGAGCTTCTTTGGCCTTTTTGCGGTATTCCTCCGCCTCGCTGGCCCGGTCTTCCCCTTCTCCCAATTCCACCTGTATGGCTTTGATCTGCTCCCGCAGATAATATTCGCGCTGCTGCTTATCCATCTGATTGCGAACCCTGCCGGCAATGCGCTTTTCCATTTCCAGCACAGCAGATTCCTTGGCAATATGGTCTATCAGCATTTCCATGCGTTTGGTTATATTAAGCTCCTCCAGCATGGACTGACGCTCAAAAGGCTCGGCAGCCAGCTGGGATGCGATATTGTCAGCCAGAATATCTGCCTGACCGAT
>CAKQQU010000047.1 GCA_934271085.1 uncultured Bacillota bacterium
CCCGATGAGGACTATAGTGGTATCCACAGTTCGGGCAGGCCGCTTTGTCAGCACATAAACCCGGCAGGCTCTGTCGGGACTGGAACAGTCATGGCATTTGCCGTCTGCTGTGCAGGGGGCTTTTGTCCCCATGCGCCGGCAATTTTTAGGGCCGGCAATTTCCGCCCTGGCAAAAGCCTCTTCCTGGTTTTTAACCAGTTTATTTATACCTGCCACGATAAAAAGCTTATGTGGGCCGTAAATGGTGGAGGCTGTACGGTTACCCATTCCGTCAACATTAAAATAATGGCCCTCCTCGGTAACAGCATTGGCAGAACAGAAATAGGCGTCCGCATCCAGCGAGCGAATAAAAGCAGCACGGCGCTGGTCTGCCGGGACATTCCAAAAATCCAGGAGCTCCACGCCCATGTTTTCAAGTCTTTCGGCCAGACCTATCTCTTTAATGGTTTCCGATCCGCCGAAGGCTGCCAGTTGTCCGGGGCTAAGCTGCTGCGCCAGCCATTGCGCCGCCGTATCCTTGTCGGGGAAATACTTTGCGCCAAACCCGTTTTTTTGAAAATTTTCCAGAGTTTTTTCCAGACATACCATTGCCGGGGCCTCCCTTTATATTATTTTGCGGCAGTGCCAAAGAGTATTTACAGCGTAGCCTATAAGAAAAACAAAAGCGCACAGAGCGGCCACTTCCAATGTTGCCAATCTCCCGAAGCCGATTATCGCTCCCAAATACCAGATAGACGCTGCCCCCAAAAAGGCGGCGATACTTTTTATCTGCCAATGGGAGTATGCTGCAGCGGTATTGCTTTTCTGGCCGTTAAGCCTTTCCTTTACATTGCGCCGCAGGGCTATTTCCAGAAAATAGCCGCTGCCGGACCATAATACGGTAAAGTATACTGCAGGCAGATACAGCCAGATCATTTTAGTGATTTGAGAACGCAGCAATATGCATACGGCTATCATTGCCGGCATGAAGAAAAGATAAAAAGTAAGCAGCGCCGCTTTGCCAAAGGCATGGGCCTTATACAGACGCAAAATATTGCGTATCAGAAAAAAGGTGCCCAATGCCACTGCCGCAGCAGCAAATACTATAACCATTTGTACCATAGCAGACCACCTCCGCTATTCTTCTGTACCGACAGTCAGTAACCATACATCGCCGCTGATATCGCTGAAAGATATATCGCATTCTGCGGATGGGATAAGATAATCATTTATACCATACATTTCCACCTGCTTGTTTTCTGTACCACAGGTATAGCTGAAGCTGGTTTTATCCTGCAAAAGCTGGGGGAGGAGCAGGCGAGCTATCAAGACTTTATCCAATTCGTAGCCGGAGGAAAGCAGCGGGGAAGCCAATATCTGCCCGGCATTAAGCATATGGTCATTATCGCAATCATGGCGGGTAAGAGCGCAGAGTATTCCTGCCAATGCTGTTTCGTCAGCAGAAAGCTCCCTGTTTTCCGCCGACCATTGGTCAAATGCCTTGGTAGCTCTCAGCCTGTTTCCGCAGGCATAATCTGCCCAAAGCAGCCATAAATATTCCAAATCGCTAAGATCGGCGGATTGCAGCATGATATTTACATCGTTAAGAACAGGTTCGCCATAAATAGCACTGCCGGTCAGGGCCATTATCTTGCCGAGCCTGGACTGGCGGCTGGTCAGACAACTGTCAAAATAGGATATCAGCGCCGCATAATCAATATTGGAAGGCGCGGTGGCAATGGCTTTTAATCCCAAGGACAGGTCGGATGTTCCGTCATTGCCGATGCCGCCGTCTGTTTGCTGATAGGCTGCCAGATCTATGGGAGCCCCGGCGATAACAGCCATTTGTTCACCGCCGTAATCCAGCAGCAGCTGCCGTCCGTGGCTGTAGGCAAAAGCCTGGGCGGCAGTTATATTATCGCCACTGTTTTCCAGAACAGTATTTATCAGTACGCTTATTACCTGAAGCCTGTCCTGGGAGCCAAATATGCTGATTATTTTGTTTGCCGGAATAACAGTATCATTGGTCAGTTTTTGAAGGGATACTGACATAACCGTCTGTCCGGCTTCTTCCGCCGGAATTTGCTGCTCATCTTCAGTAACGGTGCTGCCATAGCCTTCTCCGTATTTTACTGTCAGGCTGCCGCTGCGCATATCTGCACCGTCAATAGCCTGTATAACGAGCCAGCAGGTGCCGCTGAAAGAAGGCAGTTGATAATCACATGAGGCCTGCCCCTTTTCATCGGTTCTCAATACAGTGAACATAAGTGAATTACGGAAAGCACTGTTTGTTTGAGCGTTTTCTCCGGCATAGTAGGGGGGAGCGTCCTCAAAGATAGCGGAGAAGGTATTTACATCAGGTTTATCTTCAGCCAGCAGCATGCTGACAGCAAGAGAGGACTGGGCCGGCAAACCGCTGGCATCAGTTACCGTAATATTAAGAGTTCCGCTGTCGCCGGAAATATCGTCTTTCAGGCGGCTGTTGCTGCTGGCAGTCACTTCCAGCCTGTATTCTTCACAGTCCCGCTGGATCAGCTGAGGATCGGTGGCAGTATAATGCCCCCGGCTATAGCATATGCAGGTCAAATAATTATTCAGGTGATTTTCCGGGGAAAAGGAAGCCAGATAATCCCTTTCTGTACTGGTATTGTATTTGCCAATTCCGCAGTCTGATTCAAGGAACAGATAATCTTCTGCGGGTATATCGCACTGAGCAAGGTAACCGCTGCCAATAGTATAACTGCTGCTGTCCAGTCTTAGTTGACGGCTGGCGGCAGGGGAATTTGTAAGAGGAGCTGTGGTAAAATTATCTGCGCCCACAGAAAAGCTTTGCTCAATCAGAATTTGACCGCTTTGACTGATCTGCAGGGTATATTCGCCATCCATAAGATCAGGCAAACTTATACTGCCGGAAAAGACATTGTTTTTTAAAGGTGCAAAATCCTTATATACCTCTTTTTCAAGGCTGGCTGATATGATATATACGGATACTCTTTCATATGCCAGCTCAGAACCGTCTTTGGGCTTAACTATACCCCAAAAATTGACAGTTCCGTCAGACTCATAGGAGCTGTTGTCCAGATAAAGATAGCGGTAGTTGTCATAAGACTCTGTGTCGCAGGCTGTTCCTGCTTTAACAGGGATGATAAGGGGATCCTCAATATCCGGAGAATCGATATAGTATATACCTTCTTCGGCAGCCGGAAAAACAGTGACACCATTTTCATCGGTTATTGCTGTCTGCTGGTCGTTTGCATCGCTGATAATGGCAGAAGAAATTGGCTGGTCGTCTGTGGTGTCATGCAGCCACATCAGCGTATTTTTCCCGTCATTGGTGGTCCAGGCGCTTATAGCGGAAACACAAAAGAACGTATCACAGCTATAGCCGTCTTTGCTGCAGCGCAGAAGATAATAACCTGCGCCTGGCTTTTCGGGAAGGGTAATGATACCGTTTTCAGCAACCAGGCTAAATGTTTTAACAAGAGAAGCACCGCTGGTACTGTTCACAGCAGAGTAAAGGCAGCGCTGACTCCATGAAGGGTTATTATTCAAAGCGCTGTTAAGGCTGGCGGCATAGCTTTGGGCATCGGTAAAGTGGTAAAGGTCTGCCTCAAAAACTGCGGTATCCTCCTGGGCCGTATTTTCGAGTATAAATTGGGGGTATTCATTGGCCAGATATGAATCATTGCCGGTCAGCCGCCAACTTGGCCAGTTTTTACCGGTAGTTTCAAAAGCCAGCTCCATGCCGCTGGCCAAAGTAAGATCGCTGTCGCTTAAGGGAAGGCCTTCTTTGACGCTGATACGGTATACGGTGTGTTCAGCCAGGGGTATTGCCGGCTGAAAGTACAGGCAACGGCCATTCTGCTGCCAGCTGCCCGTGATTTCCGGCGAGATACTGATATAGTCGTTTATCTGCTCCAGATCCACATTTGTCATCTGATTAAGCTTAAGCTCTATAGCACTGTATAAAGATACATCGGTAGCTCTGTCCGCCGGTTCAGTGTCTACTATATTAAGCTGGTTTTTGGTTTGAATGGCCCAGGTCAGTTTTTTATTCTCCGTAGTGATGGTAAATTTATAAACCTGACCCTCTGCCAATGGTTCTACCGGTACGATCAATACTTCGTTCTTGCTGTTTCCCTGATGGACGCCTAATGATATTTCCGGCTCAACCGTCAAATATTTGCGGACAGAGGCAGAGCTTACATCAGTATCAAACAGCATTTTAAAAGTTGTGTTGATATCAACTCCGGCCTGATCTGCTATAGTGGCGCTGAAATCGGCATTTGCAACAGTATCATAAGGTATTTCTTTTACCCAGTTTGCCACTACAAAAATACCTGTTCCCAGAATGAGTGCTGCTATCAATGCCCATATAATATAGAAACGCTTTTTTTTCATATGATCCTCTCAAATATATCGGATGGCTTTGTCAAAATAATCGTCTGTAGTCGAGAATGATAAAGATACAAGCAGGACAAGGCCAAAAATACCGATTAAATATAATGATTATTACCATAATTATTATATTTTTTTTATTATACCACTTTAACTCTATTGTTACAATAATAGCCTGAATACGGCTTTATTGCTAAAATTGGTTTATAGGGATATAATATACAAAAAAGTTTTTTGGGGAGATCATATTTTATGGAAAAGGAAAAAATTGAACGTATTAATGAGTTGGCCAGAAAAAGCAAAGAAGAGCCTCTTACCCAGGAAGAAGCTGCAGAGCAGCATGCTCTGCGGGAAGAGTACCTGGCAGCGGTAAGGGCAAACCTTCGCGCTCAGTTGGAAAATGTATATATAGTAGAGGAAGATGGTTCCAAGGAAAAGCTTCCCAGAAAATCAACTGACACTCCAGCCAATTAAGGGTTTGAGCTTTTTGGCAAGAAAAGCTGCCAGCCAGCACAGGAGGATATCTTTGGGCAGGGGCATGATAACGCAGGAAAGCAGCAGTGGCCAGAATCCTATAGCCTGCTGCAGGTAAAAGCGGTATATCAGCCAGCAGTAGGCAGTACCGCCGCAATAAACGATAAGCATCCCCGCAAGGGCTGCGGTCAGCAGCCGCCGGATATTAGTACCGGCAGAGGCTGACAAATACCCGGTCACAAAGGTGCCGGCAGCGAAACTCAGCAGATAGCCAAAGGTGGGTTTGACGATATATCCCAGTCCGCCGCCTCCGCTGAATACAGGCAATCCTGCCAGTCCCAGCCCCAGATAAGCCAGAATGCTCAGGGCGCCCAGCTTGCCTCCCAGCAGCATACCGGCCAATACTGTCATAAAGTATTGCAGGGTAAAAGGTATGAGCGGCAGGGGTATACGAATAAAGGCGCCAATGGTTATAAGCGCAGTGAACATTGCGCAAAGAAGCATTTTTTCGGTTCTTGTTTTGTTTTCCGGCATATACATGTACTCCCATGTTTTTTTTGCCAGTATAACATAAACTTTTTATATAGTAAACCATTTTATTTATTTGGTTTACTGTATTTTTGTTTTCTCATACTGCTTTTGCCTATGCTGATTTAGCGTCCGGTAAAAACAGGCATAGAAAAATATTCAGCAGGTTTTCCCTAACCATTGCCGGAATAAAGCGCAAAAAGCCCCTGCAGAATAATTTCTGCAGGGGCTTGCTGTTTGGCAGGCCGGATGATTAAAGGTATAGGCAGCTATTCAAGGGTACCAAAGGTTTTAAAGGGGTATAATCTTAGAACGGATTTACCATGAATATGGTCTCTGCTGATAACTCCCACCTCAGCGCTTCTGCTATCGCGGCTGACTTCCCGATTATCGCCCATAACGAAGTAAAACCCTTCCGGTATTATCATATGGATATCTCCGTCGGTATAAAGGCCGTCGACATATTCTTCATTCAGCAGTTGTCCGTTGATATATATCAGGCCCCGGTCTATTTTTATTTCCTCATTGGGCAGGCCTATGACCCTTTTGACATAATCTTCTCCCACAGAATCCGGCGCGTCAAAAACGATTATATCGCCTCTTTCCGGTTGTGAGAACAGATAACTTATTTTTGAGGTGAAAAGAATATCCCCGTCGTTAAGGGTGTCATACATGGAAAGCCCTTCCACCTTTGTAATATCAAACACATATGTTCTGATAACAAAGGCCAGTAAAATAGCGATTATTACTATTTTGGTATATGACCAGACAGTAGCCAGTACCGGATGCTTTTCGCTGCTGGCTTTTTCTTCTTCCCCGGTTGCAGCTTCCGCTGATTCTTCCCCGGGGATTTCTGCCCCCAAATAACACGCCGTACCCTGTAGCTGACCCATAAAAGTTTCTTTTTGTATTTCCAGTTCTTTTATGCGATATCTGCTTGTTTCCAGGGCAGAGGAGAGATAGTCTGCATTGGAAAGGTTTTCCGGCAACAATTTTTGCAGGTTTTGCAGTTGCTGCTTTTTTTCGTAAAGCTGTTTCAGTAAAGACAGCAATCCCTTGGCTTTTGCTTTATCCAAAGGCTGTTGTTCTTCCGGAATTATTTGCAGCCGTAGTTTTTCGGCTTCCTGAGATATATGGCGCAGCTCATCATTTAGCTCTTCGATGCGCTTTTCCTGCCTGCTGTGCATATCCTTTATCATGCTAAGTGCTTCGGTCAGGAAAGAGCATTCGCTTTCATAGGCGGCCAGGGTAGCATCAAATGCCTTTTCCAGGCAGCAGCCGTTTTTGATTATCCCGGATGCACAGTGCTGATTATCTTCATTAAGCAGCGGTAATATGCCGGTTATTATCTGATCCCAGCAGGCATAGCTTTCCTTGATATGCTCGTCTGCGGCCAAGGCCTGTTTGTGCCCTGTATTTGCCAGTTCCAGAAAATGATCCAGTGCAGGGGCATTAAATGGCAGTTGATATATAGGTTTATTATTATCCATATCGGTACCTTAAGCTTGTTTTTATGAGGCTATTTATATATTATACCACCAGTCCATGTAATGATAAAGAAAAATTTGCCATATTAAGCAGGGAAAATAGCCTGCTTCACCAAATAATACCTGTAGAAGTTTTCCGGAGGAAAATGTTTTGAAAAAAGTTACTGTCTATACGGACGGCGCCTGCTCCGGCAATCCGGGTCCCGGCGGCTGGGGAGCTGTACTTATATATGGAAGCTGTGAGAAACGGCTTTCCGGCGCTGAAGCTCATACCACTAATCAGAGAATGGAACTGACTGCCGCTTTAATGGCCCTGCAGGCTTTGAAAGAGCCTTGCCAGGTGGTATTATACAGCGACAGCGCCTATTTGATTAACGCTTTTAATCAGAACTGGCTGCGTAATTGGCAGCGTAACGGCTGGCTGAATTCCAAGAAACAGCCTGTGGAGAATCAGGAGCTTTGGAAAGGGCTTTTGGAACAGGCGGCTGTTCATGATATTGAATGGCGGAAAGTCAAGGGGCACGCAGGCGATGAATATAATGAGATCTGCGATGAACTTGCCCGCACTGCTATCAGCACCCTGTAAAAGCGATCAGCAAAAATAACGGCCTGTTGTACAGGTCTTTGTTTTTTGCTGCAAATGGGGAAACCGTTTAATTAAGAAGAATCATTTATGGCAGTTACAGGCCTGGTCGGCTGCACTGCAGCTCTACGCCCGGGTCCGTTTATCAGTTATTGCATACAGGAGTTATGTTAAAATGCAGTTCCCGCAGTTTACTTATCATAAATCAGAGCAAAACATAGGCAATTATAATAAGGATAACTTATGGACAAGGTCTTTTGTGCTTATTGCCGTAATTAATTTTTTTATTTCCTGCGTTGGCAATATGCTGATGTCCACCTTTCCTTTTTATGTATTAGAGCTGGGCGGCAATGTAGTTACAGTAGGAGTAATATCCGGGCTTTATGCTTTCTGTGCCTTGCTGATGCGCCCTGCCAGTGGTTGGTTTCTGGATAATATCAGCAGAAAATTGCTGTTTAATATAGCCCTGATAGGTCTTATGGCAATACCTGTACTGTATATACTCATTCCTGTGCTGGCAGCGGTGATAATCGTTCGTTGTCTTCACGGTCTTTTTTGGTCTGCCGCATCTACTGCATCCAATACAAATGCCTGCGATATTATACCAAAAAGCCGTTTTGGAGAGGGGATGGGGTACTTTGGGCTTACCAACTCCATTGCTACCGCCATTGCTCCTGCAATAGGCCTGGCTATTATGGGCAGCCTGGGTTTTACTCCTCTTTTTATCGGCTGTTCTGTTATGGCTGTGCTGGCATTCCTTTTGCTCAGCCGGCTAAAACTGCAGGACGGAAACAGTATCCGCAATAAGAGCGGCAATAAAAATTCCAAAGTTACGCTAAGCACTCTTTTTAACAAGGATGCAGTCCCTGCCGCAATGTTTTGCTTCCTTTCCAGTGTGCCGGGAGGGGCCATATCTTCTTTTATTGCCCTTTATGCAGAAGCAGAAGCCTTGGGTAACGGCGGAGTTTTCTTTACCTTTCAGGCTGTTTTTGCCGGGATCAGCAGACTTTTTTCCGGCAGGATAGGCGATTCCAGAGGAGAAGGGCCGCTGGTTTATATCAGCATCTGCTGCTTTGTATCCGGACTGCTGCTTTTAGTATTTGGACATTCTATCATTCTGTTTTACGCCGCCGCCTCTTTGATCGGTCTTGGTTATGGCATTTCCATTCCTTCCATGCAGGCTATGGCGGTGCGGATAGTACCTGCGGAAAGAAGGGGTTCCGCCTCTTCTACTTTTCTTTGTTCCTGGGATATAGCCTGGTCTTTGGGAGGAGTTCTTGGCGGGATACTGGTTGATATTGCAGGCTACAGGATGATGTTTGCTGTATTACTGGCTTTTGAAGTAATGGCTGTGGTTTATTATTATAAATGGGGAAGTAAATCACCCTCAGCTTTCCGGGTTTATCAGCAGAACAAAAAGTGGGAATAAGTGTAATAATTATATGAAAGACAAAATTCGCAAAGAAGATTCATTAATGAATAATAAAGATAATTTTTGGTCCAGGGCATTTATAAGCATAACTGTTATCAATTTTGCCTTATTTATAGGCTTTCAGATGCTTAATACCACATTCACTTTATATATAAGCAGCCTGGGCGGCAGCGAAGCCTTGGCCGGTGCGGTGGCCTGTATCTTTTCAGTTGTTTCCGTGGCATTCCGTCCTGTCGCCGGCTGGTTGCTGGATAATGCGGGCCGCAAATGGATACTTTTGCTTAGCCTTGCCGGTATGTGTATTTTCTCTTTTGCCTATTCCTGGGTGAATGTATTATCCCTTGCCATTATTCTGCGTTTGCTTCAGGGAGTAGTATGGTCAGCAGCATCTACCGCTCCCAATACCGCTGTATGCGATCTTATCCCTCCCCGGCGCTTCGGAGAGGCTATGGGCATTTTTGCTACCGGCCCTGCTCTGTCCATGGCTATAGGGCCTCTTTTGGGGCTGACCATATGGCAGGCAGCCGGCAGCCGCCCGCTGTTTTGGCTGGCTGCAGCCTGTTGCTTTGTAGCTTTTATTCTGGCAATATTTGGTTTTTCGCAAAAAGAATGGTCCGTAAAGTCGCCCAGTCCGGCATCCCAAACGATAAATATAGGTTCGCTGATAGATAAAAATGCTTTGCCGGTATCTATAAATCAACTGCTGTTTAATATGCCTTATGGAGCGGTTACTTCTTTTATTGCAATCTACGCTATTAGCAGCGGCATTGGCAATAGCGGTACATTCTTTTGCCTTATGGCGATGACTACTGTTATTGCCAGGCTTTTCCTGGGGAAAATGGCAGATAAAAACCTTGAAAGCGGCGCTGTAATTGCCGGCTGCATAAGTATTGCCATTGCTTTGGCGCTGCTGGGGTTTGGTAAAAGCAGTATCAGCTTTATGCTTGCTGCCTTGATATATGGCATAGGCTTTGGTATTGTCCCCCCAACCATGCAGGCATTGGCCATGCGTAATGCACCTGCGGAAAAAAGAGGGGCTGCTTCCTCTACCTATCTTTGCGGTATTGATATCGGAATAGGTTTGGGCAGCGCTGTATCAGGATTTTTGATAAAATATATTGGGTATCAGCATATGTTCCTGGCCATGCTGGTGTTTGTGGCAGCGGCTGCTGTATTCTTTATTCTGCGGCAGCGCAGGATCAATAAATGAAAAACTGAGCAAATGCTGTTGGAGCAATATGGATGGCATTTTATAAAAAACATCCCCGTGAGTCCCGGTGTTCATAAGACAGTTAATAGCCACAGTAGTTTGCTCTGCTGTGGCTGTTCTTGCATTTTCCCTGTTATGTGATAATATGGAATTGCACATACCTGCAATCCAGATTTATGGAGGAAAACGATGAACAGAATAATTCCCGGAATCGGTGCGGCAATTGTCACCATAACGGTCTTTCTTTTTGCTGTATGTATGATAGTTGATTTTCCATTCGGCTCATACCTCGTGTGTATGTTTTTGCCTTTGGGATATATTATGATGGCAGTGGGATTTCAATATGAAAGCTGCGAGGATCGACGGGTTCCTGCCGATATCGGTGTCGCTATTGCCGTTATCTATGCGGTATTGATTCTTTTGGTATATTTCGCACAGACGACGAGCGTCCGATTGGAGGATTTGAATGAGCAAGCTGTTCGAATATTGAATTATCAGCGTGGCGGTCTGCTGTTCAATTATGATTTGCTTGGTTACGGAATGATGGCTCTCTCAACATTTTTCATTGGTCTTTCTATCAATCCGAATTCAAAAGCAGACAAGTGGCTGAAATGCTTGATGATGGCACACGGTATTTTCTTCATCGGCTGTTTTGTTATGCCTGTGACAGGAGTGTTCACAAGCATGGCAAGCGGAGAAGCCGGAAACGGAGGTACTATTGCATGATTAGGTTAGTATGCGTATTTCCTTCCTATTGGCGTACTGGCATATAAGCATTTCCAAAAGGCAAAATAACAAATTCCGGTTTGTCGAACAGATACAAGGGCGCACTTCTATGCGGGCAACCCCGTATGTGCGCTCTGCGAGGCAAAACGCTCCGGGTACCTTCAAATGTCCGGGGCGTTTTACGTCACTGCGTTCCGAACAAGGACTGTATCCCTTGCGCCGCCGCGGCTATCCTCTTAAGGCAAAAGGCGTGACCCCCCTTTCGTCACGCCTTTTGCATATTTTACTGTCTTATGAACAACGCCCTAAGTCCTGGGATGTTTTTTATTACTGTATTGTATAAGATAATGCAGCCTAAGATATTTAGACTAAGCAATTTAGAACAGATGAAAAAAGACTGAAAAGATATCTTTTCAGTCTTTTGCTAATTATTCCTGAGTATAATTTGCTGCTTTTAGGCGAGCCAAAGCCCTGTGAAGCGATGCCTCTGCTCTGACAACATCCAGCCCTTCCTGCCTTTCGGCAAGTCTGGTGCGGGCCCTTTCTGCACTGGCCAGCGCCCGGGCAGTATCAATATCCTCAGCCTTTTCGGCAGCAGATACCAGGACTCTGGCTACGTTATTATTTAATTCCATAAAGCCGTTGCTGACCGCTATACGGCCTTCCTGGCCATTATCCCGATAAATCAGGACGCCTGGCTGCAAAACAGTAAGCAGCGGAGCATGATTGTAGAGAATACCGGTGCTGCCGGCGACAGCAGGCAAAATAATGCTGTCAACCATAGCGTTGAATACTTCTTTTTCCGGTGTTACTACTTCCAAGCTGATTTTTTCTGCCATTATATTTCCTCCAATGCCAGGGGAATCATCTGGTGATGACGGAAGTTAAACTAAGGTCTTGGCTTTTTCAACCGCGTCCTCAATGGAGCCAACGTTCAGGAA
>CAKQQU010000048.1 GCA_934271085.1 uncultured Bacillota bacterium
CGATATTCTGTTGTTATCCTTTGTTAAAGCGGTAAACATACACTTTCCATCTCAGTAAATTAACAAAAATGCAGACGAGGTAGTTCTTATTAGTCCCTTTGCGTTTATTTTTTATATTATCAATTTCTCTGTAAATTGTCAATCCGAAAGGCTTTGCAGCTTATTATAGGCTATTTGCAGTACATAAAAACGGACAAAGCAAACGAATAGCCCATAAAGCAAACCTTTACTTTTACAGCAGTCTGCTGAGACCGCCGTAAACAAGAAAAACCCGTCCTGGAAAACACTCCGGGGCGGGTTGCTTTATAGGGCGAAGGCTCAAAATCCCTTGAAAGCAAGGGGTTTTTACAAAGAAAAAAGGTAGTAGACTTTCTATCAAAATCTACTACCTTATTTGGTGGAGCTGGGGGGAGTTGAACCCCCGTCCGAAAGACGACCCACAAGAGCATCTCCGAGCGCAGTATGCGATTTGTTTTTGCACTGACATCGACCACATACGATCTATGTCAGTACTATTCCCTTGATCTCCCCTGCCCTGATGGGACGGTCAGTACAGGGAAAGCCCATATTGATGACCCGTCGCAGACCCTATGGGCGAAGTCTGGTCAGGGTTAGACTGCAATTAAGCAGCTAAAGCGTAATTAGGTTTGGCAAATAAATTGTTTTTCGCGTTTACGGGCGCAGACACCCCGGCTCGCTTCTCTCGCCAATCGATCCCCCGTCGAAACCGGTACAGCCCCATGTTTACAGAGGATGAAACCAGAAAATATAGCCACATTCGCTGCAATAATAATTCAGTGCATTGGTATTGGCCCAATCCAAACCCAAAAAAGTCATGCCGACGGTATTCATTTGCGTTTTTCTTTGATAAAAAAGCTTGCCGCCGCAGACCGGGCAAACAAGTTCATGCCCATTAATTACTACTGCCTGAGCATTAGAGGAATCATCTTTAAAGAACACTATCAGGTATGCCTCATTTCTTTCATGATCCGTTCTGTTTCTCTGCCAACAGCTCTGGCTACCAGATCCTGCCGTTTATCATAAAGCTTTTTGCCCTGAGCCAGAACTATTTCCACTTTGATCCGGGAGCCGCTGAAATATACCTTATTGGGTATAACCGTCAACCCCTTTTCCCTTACCTTGGCATAAAGATGGCGTATCTCCTGTTTGTGCATCAGTAAACGGCGGGGCCGTTTGGGATCATGATTAAAACGGTTTCCCATCTCATAAGGGCTTATATGCATATTTAGAATATAAATCTGTCCATCTTCTATTTTGCAATAAGCGTCCTGTAGATTGCCTTTTCCTGCCCGCAGAGATTTAACTTCCGTACCTGCCAGCTCTATGCCGGCCTCATAAGTTTCCAGCAAGTTAAATTCATGGCGGGCTTTTCTGTTATCACAAACAATTTTTATCTTGCTTTTCTGATCGGTCATATTTATACCTCGGAATAATTACAATGAAATTATAGCATATCTTGCAGCTGTTGTCTGCTGAAAAAAAACGGAAAAAATTATTAATAAAGTTTTAAAGTTGACAAGATTGCCATAAATATTTTTTTTTTGTATTATTAAATAAAAAGGCAGGAAATATTTTTATATATGAGTCGAAATTTAAATATAAAAAACATAGTCATCATTGGGCTGATATTTGCCATTCTGCTTACTGCGGTTATATGGGTGATAAGTATTATAAAAATAAGGAGCACCGATTCGGAGGAAACGGCTGTGATATCCGTTGATAAGGCTGTTTCCGTTGCCGCGGATTTTAATGTCAGCCTGGAATATCTGCAGACAATTTTGCCGAATTACCTTATTTATACCGTAGGCGGGGAATACATGTATCAAAAGCTGGATCCCCAGATACCCCGGTGCGATTATGATTATTCTTTACTGGGACAAGATGCAAGCGGCCGTATCACCTATAATGATCCTCAATATGCCGATGTGCTTTATGGCATAGATGTATCCCAGTACCAGGGCGATATCGATTGGCCTAAGGTTGCTGCTGATAATGTTGATTTTGCTTATATACGCGTTGGCTTTCGCGGATACGGCAGCGGCAAACTGGTAATGGATGAGAAATTTTCAGCCAATATCCAGGGAGCCAAGACCGCGGGGTTGCAGGTGGGCGTATATTTCTTTTCTCAGGCTATAAGCATTGGGGAAGCCGAAGAAGAAGCCCAGATCGTTTTGGATGCGATAAAAGATTATGATATTGATTTACCCGTGGTATTTGATATGGAAGAAATACATAATGAAACCGCCAGAACCGATAATTTAAGCCGGGAAGAAGCAAGCCAAATAACCCTTGCTTTCTGCAGAAAAGTTGAAAAGAGCGGATACAAATGTATGATTTACGGCAATACAAAATGGCTGGCAGCCAGAGTAGATATGAGCTTATTGAAGGATTACCCTATCTGGTTTGCCCAGTACTATTATAAACCCCTTTTCCCCTACGATTTTGTTTTGTGGCAGTATTCCAACAGCGGCAGCATCGAGGGGATACCGGCTCATGTGGATATGAATATATATCTTAAACCATAATAAAGCATAAGCTTAAGCTGCATATAAAAGGAGGGACGCCCGATGCGGGGCGCCTCTTTTTTGGTAAAAAGCAAAGAGAGGCTATTCCCATGGGAAAGCCTCTCTGCCGGTTTAGTTGAAATATGAAAACTAATTTCTATCCTTCAGAAATTTGCTTATCTTGATAAGAATGAACAGATCGGTCACGGCATCAAACATCAGGATTATGCCGCAGATAATCACCATAGTAATAGCCGTGACAAAAGGTGCCAGAATAATCAAAACAGCCAGAATCAGGGTGATGACAGCAAGTATCAGGCTTATCCACCACTGGGAATAACCGCAGCGCTTAAGTTCTATGGAATCACCGATATCACTGAAGCCATGATACAGAACAAGCAAGCCAATAAGGATAAACAGAAAACCTATCCAGAAAGCGGGGTTGATTATCAGCCAAAGTCCAAGGGCAATCCCTATTATACCGGCAATAAGCAGCGCTATTCCCGGCCTGCCATTCTTAGCGGCTATAAAGAAAACTATCGAGCATACGCCGCTGGCCAGAAGCACCCATCCCAGGATGATACACAGGGTGATTGTTGCTGTGTCAGGGAAGATCACAAAAAACAGACCCAGAAGGAAGGTGATCAATGCCATGATAAGCATACTGGTTTTAGTTCTTTTTAAGATACTGTACATTCTGCAACATCCTTTCCTGAAACATGAAGCAGTTTTTATACTTCTTCATGTTTACCGTAATAAGCGTTCAGGAACATCTGTTTGATCTCAGGGATAAGCGGCAGACGGGGATTGGCGCCGGTGCACTGATCGTCAAATGCAAGTTCGGATATTTCATCAAGCCTGGAGAGGAATTCCTTCTCTTTGATTCCGTAGTCCCTGATAGTTGCCTTGATGCCGACCCTTACCTTAAGATCATTGATGCTCTTGATCAGGTTTTCCAGTTTTTCATTATTGTTTTTACCGCCAAAGCCCAAGGCATTCGCTACTTCAGCATAACGCTCCAGGGTATGAGGATAAGCGTACTGGGGGAAAGTACCCATTCTGCAGGGTATTTCCTTAGCGTTGAAACGAAGGACTTCTTCTATCATCAAAGCATTGGCAACACCATGGGGAATATGGTAAAAGGCGCCCAGCTTATGAGCCATGGAATGGCATACGCCAAGGAAAGCATTGGCAAAGGCCATACCTGCCATAGTTGCCGCATTGGCCATTTTTTCCCTGGCTTCCACATCATGCTGGCCATTGTCGTAAGCTCTGGGCAGATAAGTAAAGATATTTTTCAGCGCTTCGATAGCCAGACCGTCGGTATAATCGGTAGCCATCATGGAAGCATAAGCCTCCAGAGCATGGGTAACTGCATCGATACCGGCAGCAGCGGTAAGACCTTTGGGAGCAGACATATGGAAATCAGTATCGATAATAGCCATATTGGGCAGGAGCTGATAGTCAGCCAGCGGATACTTGACGCCGGTGCTCTCATCGGTAATAACGGCAAAGGGAGTTACCTCAGAACCGGTGCCTGCGGAGGTGGGAATAGCTATAAAGTAAGCTTTTTCACCCATTTTGGGGAAAGTATATACACGTTTACGGATATCCATGAAACGCATAGCCATATCCATAAAGTCAGCTTCCGGATGCTCATACATTACCCACATGATTTTACCGGCATCCATAGCGGATCCGCCGCCCAGAGCAATGATGCAGTCAGGCTTGAAAGCGGCCATCTGAGCAGCGCCGGCTTTAGCGCAGGCCAAAGTGGGATCGGGAGCTACATCAAAGAAGATGTCAAAGGCCATGCCCATTTCGGTCAGCTTATCGGTGATGGGTTTGGTGTAGCCGTTTTCATAAAGGAACTGGTCGGTTACGATAAAGGCACGCTTTTTATCCATTACATGTGTCAATTCATCAAGAGCCACAGGCAAGCAGCCTTTTTTAATGTATACCTTCTGGGGAGCCCTGAACCAAAGCATATTATTTCTCCTCTCTGCGACGGTCTTGATGTTCAGTAAATGCTTGACGCCCACATTCTCGGAAATGCTGTTGCCGCCCCAGGAGCCGCAGCCCAAAGTGAGGGAGGGAGCCAGTTTAAAGTTGTACAGATCGCCGATACCGCCCTGTGCGGAAGGAGTATTCACCAGAATACGGCAGGTTTTCATCTTGCTGGCGAAAGCGTCAAGTTTTTCCCTTTCGGTAATCTCGTTAAGATAAATAGCAGCGGTATGACCGTAACCGCCGTCAGCTATCAGGCGGCTGGCTTTGGCAAAGGCGTCATCCAGGTCTGCTGCATGGTACATTGCCAGAACGGGAGAAAGCTTTTCATGAGCAAATTCTTCCGAAGGATCTACGGATTCCACTTCACCTATGAGGATCTTGGTATATTCGGGAACGGTAATACCGGCTATCTCAGCTATTCTACAGGCGCTCTGGCCGACTATTTTGGCGTTGATTGCCCCATTGATAAGAAGGATTTTTCTAACTTTATCTATCTCATCTTTTTTAAGGAAATAACATCCTCTGCGGGCGAATTCGTTTTTGGCAGCTTCGTAAACGTTGTCATGGATTATAACGGACTGCTCGGAAGCGCAAATCATGCCGTTATCAAAAACTTTGGAGTGAATTATGGAGTTTACAGCCAAGGTGATATCCGCAGATTCGTCAATAATGGCAGGAACATTACCGGAACCAACGCCAATGGCGGGAGTTCCCGAAGAATAAGCGGCCTTGACCATGCCCAGACCGCCGGTAGCCAGAATAACATCGGCTTTCTGCATCAGCATATTGGTCAGTTCCAGGGTAGGAATATCTATCCAATCGACTATACCCGCAGGAGCGCCTGCTTTAACAGCGGCTTCCAGAACGATCTTGGCTGCTGCGGCGGTGGATTCCTTTGCTCTGGGATGAGGGCTGATAATAATGGCATTTCTGGTCTTTAAAGCCAACAGGGTTTTAAAGATAGCGGTAGAAGTGGGGTTGGTGGTAGGAATTACTGCGGCTACCACACCCAGAGGCTCTGCAATTTTTTTAATACCAAAAGAAGAGTCTTCTTCTATAACGCCACAGGTCTTGGTGTATTTATAAGCGTTGTAAATATATTCTGCGGCATAGTTGTTTTTGATGATCTTATCCTCAACAAGACCCATGCCGGTTTCTTCAACAGCCATTTTAGCCAGAGGTATTCTCTGCTTATTTGCAGCTGAGGCAGCTGCCAAAAAGATCTTGTCGACCTGTTCCTGGGTATAAGTAGCATATATTTTCTGAGCTTCTCTTACACGAAATAGGGCCTCTTCCAATTTTTCGGCACTATCAATGATTGTTCTCTGTGTGATGTCCACAGTATCCCTCCTTATATATTAGCGTCCCAGTGGTTGATATATCCCATTGGGATTGTATACTAGTATACTATAACACTTTTTCAGAAATAATAAATAGGTTAGGCTAAAAAAAAAATAATTTCACATAAAATTCACATTAATGTCACATTGTCATCGGAAAAAATTTGCAGCGCTCTTGGTAAAATACCTTTCATATAGGCGATTACTGTACCATAGTTAGTAAACGGTACATTTTGTTCTGCTGCCAGCTTCATTCTGAACTCCACTTCCCTGCCGGAGAGCATACAACCGCCACAGTGAATGACCATGGCATAGGCAGAAAGATCCTGCGGAAAATCACCGCCGCTGCACGGTACTATTTCCAGTTCTTTTTCCGTATGCTTTTTCAGCCATCCGGGAATTTTTACTGTGCCGATATCTCCGCATTGACGGTGATGCGTGCAGCCCTCCGATATCAGTATCCTGTCGCCGTCATGCAGCTTTTCGATATGCTTTACGCCCTCTACCGCTGCTTTCAGAAAACCTTTATAATGAGCCATCAGTATGGAAAAGGAAGTCAGGGGCACTTGTGCTGGCACATCCCTGGCCACCTGTTCAAACACCTGGCTGTCCGTGACTACCATAGCGGGAACCACCGCCAGATCTGCAAAAATATCCTTAACAGCGTCCTCTTTAATTACTACAGCCCTGCAGTCAGCGTCCAGAATATCCCGCAGCGTCTGCTGCTGGGGGAGGATAAGCCTTCCTTTGGGCGCAGCCTCATCTATGGGAGTGACCAATACCACCAGCTGCCCCGGATGCAGCAGGTCCCCGATTAATCTGCGTTCGTCATTTTTTGCGGCGAATTGACCAAGCTTGTTTTTAAGGCAATCTATCCCCGCCCCTGTCAAAGCGCTTACATATACGTCGTTTAAGGTATTAGCCGGCAGGGCTGCCAGCTTGTCGCATTTATTATGGGCGATGATATACCTGATGTTTTTTTCCTTAAACAAATTTACAAGATATTCGTCCAAAGGCTGCAGCCCCTGGGTTTCATCGATTACGAGGACAGCTATATCAGTTCTGCGCAGTATTTTTTTTGTTTTTTCTATGCGCAGTTCTCCCAGCTCACCGTTATCGTCGAATCCGGGAGTATCTATAATCATTACCGGGCCTAAAGGAAGTATTTCCATAGCCTTGCTGACAGGATCGGTGGTTGTACCCGATACCTGGGAAACAACAGCCAGATCCTGCCCGGTAACAGCGTTTACAACGCTTGATTTACCAACATTGCATCTTCCGAAAAAACCTATTGTTATTCTCTCTCCCGAAGGAGTTTCATTTAATCCCATAATTATTCCTCTCTATCAAACGTCGGCTGAATTTTTCCGCCGGCGCTATTTTTTATAATCTCCCCTGCCTACTTTCAGTGTATAGCCAATTGCTGCCATTTGTTCCCGTAATAAGCTGACTGCCTCAGCAGGATCTGCGCCGCCCAGCGGCTTATTATTGTACAATGAATAATTTTTACGGTTAAGCATAGGGGAAATATTGGGCATGGCCACATTGGCTCCGGCCAGTACCCCCATTTGCCTGCCGTCTTTATCCAATGCCGTAAGAGCGGTGGTTGCCGGTAAAAGAACCTGCGGCAGCATCAGCCGGCACAGGCTGAGCAGAAATAAAGTAAGCTTGCTGCTTCCTGCAGGCTTACCTTTAAAGGGGGTATCTTTATGAGGTACAAAGGGGCCTATACCTATCATTTCCGGCCGAAAGCTTTCTATAAAAAGCATATCCTTAACCAGACAATCCACCCTTTGCCATGGTGAGCCCACCATAAGCCCGCAGCCTACCTGAAAGCCGATATCCCGCAGATCCTGCAGGCATCGCATCCGGTTTTTCCAGGACATTTCCGGCGGATGCAGCATCCCATAGTGAGATTCATCGGCAGTTTCATGACGCAGCAGATAGCGGTCTGCTCCTGCAGCAAAAAGCTTGCTGTAGGATTCGCGGCTGCGCTCGCCTACCGAAAGCGTTATGGCGCAGTCCGGATATCTTTCCCGTATGGTTTCCACAATATCAGTGAGGACAATATCCGTAAAGTGGGGGTCTTCCCCACCCTGCAGAACAAAGGTACGGTAACCTGCGGCATAACCGCCGCGGCAGCAATCCAGTATCTCCTCTTTATCAAGACGATAGCGATGGCATTTGCGGTTGCTGCGCCGGATACCGCAATAATAACAATCGTTGCGGCAATAGTTGCTGAACTCGATAAGACCGCGAAAGAATATTTCCCTGCCAAAATTGGCAATAGCTGTATCTCTGGCTAAAGATGCGGCATACTCCCGGTCATTATCGGTATAGGTCCCTAAAATTTGCCGCCACTGGTCAGCAGAAAGCTTATGTGATTCAGCCAGTTTTTCCAGTAATACTCTGTTTTCCATTTTCTGTACCTGTCAAAAATTATACTGTTGCTATGTAGTTTGAATAGGCTGTCTTCGCGCTGATCCCGGGCAACTTACCTATTTTACCGGAAAGAGCGCTTATTATATCCTGGGGCGCATCTATGGCAATACTGATAATACTTATATTGCGCTCCCTGTAGGGTATGCCCATGCGGCCTATTATATATGCGCCATAGTCATGGAGTACCGCATTGAGCTCCTCTGCTGAATCCTGGTTTTCAACAATAATTCCGATAACAGCTACTCTGGTTTCCATAATCATTCCTCGCTAACATTATCTGCAGTTAAAATATGAATTGAAAACAGGCGCAAAAAATGACTGCATCCCGGAAGAGATGCAGTCATACTCTTAACCCAAGTATACTTCCGAATCTTCCGCCTCAAAAAATTTCAGTGTCAGATTTCATTTTCAGTATAACAGGTTTATTAAATTATTGCAAACAAATACTTGAAAGATTACTTATCTTCGGCAGCAGTATCATCGATGGTGGATTTGATACGCATGGAGTAGAAGGAACGCCAGATGAAGACCACTGCTATCAGCAGGAATACGATACCGATATAAGGAGCTATGGAGGCAAATTTATCGGTAATGGCTATCTCCATTGCCAGGGTACCAAACAAAGTGGTGAACTTGATGATGGGGTTCAGGGCAACGGAAGAAGTATCTTTGAAAGGATCGCCTACGGTATCGCCGACGATTGTCGCGTCATGCAGCGCAGTACCTTTCATCTTCATATCAACTTCAACGACCTTTTTGGCGTTATCCCAGCAGCCGCCGGCATTGGCCATAAATACAGCCTGGAACAGTCCAAATACTGCGATGGAGATAAGATAGGAGATGAAGAAGGAAACGGGCTGGATGTTGCTGCCGCTGGGGGCGGAGAAGAAAGCGTATGCCAAAGTCAGGCAGAAAACGGCAATGAAAATATTCAGCATGCCGTGCTGGGCGTACTGGGTGCAAATCTTAACAACAGCCTTGGATTTTTCGGTAGAAGCCTTAAGATCAGCATTTTCATCCAGCTGGATATTACGCTTAATGTACTCAACAGCCTTGTACGAGCCTGCGCAAACAGCCTGGGTAGAAGCCCCGGTAAACCAGTAAATGGTAGCGCCGCCGCATATCAGACCCATGATGGTAAAGGGATTGAGCAGGTTAAGGATTTCGGAAGGAGAAACGCCGGTAACATTGCCTATGACCAGGATCAGGGAGAAGATCATGGTAGTAGCGCCGACTACTGCGGTACCGATGAGCACCGGTTTGGCAGTGGCTTTAAAAGTATTGCCGGCTCCGTCATTAGCTTCCAGATACTCTTTGGCAACTTCAAAGTCGGGTTTGAATCCGAAGTCTTTTTCGATCTCGCTGTCGATATTATCGATGGATTCGATAAGGGAAAGTTCGTAAATAGACTGGGCATTATCGGTAACAGGGCCGTAGCTGTCAACAGCGATGGTAACAGGACCCATACCCAGGAAGCCGAAAGCAACCAGACCAAAAGCGAAAATAGACTGATATTGCATTATGCCGCTGAGGCCGTTGTTGCTGGCCATATAAGCCAGGAACATCAGAGCGAAGAAGACCATGCCGATCCAGAAAGCGCTGAAGTTACCGGCAGTCAGACCGGAAAGGATGTTCAGGGAAGCGCCGCCCTCTTTGGAGGTGGTGACGACCTCGTTAACATGTTTGCTTTTGGGACTGGTGAATACCTTGGTGATCTCGGGGATCACAGCACCGCCCAAAGTACCGCAGCTGATAATTATGGAAAGGGTCAGCCACAAATTGGAGCCGTAAGCGCCAACCGCAGAGTTGGGGCCGATAAGGAAATAACTGGATGCAAAGGTAACGGCTATGGAAAGCAAGGAGGTGATCCATACCAGGGTAGTTAAAGGACGTTCAAAGTCCAGTTTATCCACATTATTGTACAGAGCATGAGAAATAGCGTTATTGATATAGTAGGAAACAACAGAGGTGATGATCATCAGGATGCGCATAACAAAGATCCAGATGAGCATATCAGCCTGGAGGGCGGGCTCAACAGCCAGCACGATAAAGGATACCAGGGCAACGCCGGTGACGCCGTAAGTCTCGAAACCATCGGCAGTAGGGCCAACGCTGTCACCGGCATTATCACCGGTGCAGTCAGCAATGACGCCGGGGTTGCGGGGGTCGTCTTCACCGATCTTGAAAAACACTTTCATCAGGTCGGCGCCGATATCGGCAATTTTGGTAAATATACCGCCGGCAATACGCAGTGCGGAAGCGCCAAGAGATTCGCCTATGGCAAAACCTATAAAGCAGGCGCCGGCAATATCTCTGGGGACGAACAGGAGGATGGAGAGCATAAGTACCAGTTCCATGCAGATCAGGGTGACGCCGATGCTGATGCCGGCATTAAGCGGAATCTGCAACAGGCGCAGGGGCTTGCGGCGCAGGGAGGCAAAGGCCATACGGCTGTTGGCCATGGTATTCATTTTCATACCATACCAGGCTACCACATAGGAACCCAGAATACCCATTACGGACCAGGCAATAATCAACAAAACTCTGCCGATATTCATGCCGTCCAGAACGCCGAAATAGAAGGCAATGCAGATGCCGATGAATAATAACAGAAGGCAAAGGAATTTACCCTGCTGGATAAGGTAAGTTCTGCAGGTAGCATAAATGGTTGCTGCAACATCCAGCATGGATTTATGTGCGCGGAGTTTATGAACCTTGGCATACTGATAAAGACCAAAAACGAAACCCAGCAGACAAACGGCGATACCTATAAGCAGTAAAATGCGCTGATTTCCGGCAAATGCCGGTATCACCAGATCGGCCTCACTGGCCATAGCATAAGAAGGATTAAGTAATACCAAAAAGGCCGCCAGCGGGACAATAATTTTCCCAAATTTTTTCAGCAAAAAAAAACTCCCCTTTCTCGAACAATATATTATATATGAGGAAACACTCCATATAACTGCTATATTATAACACAAGATAAAAGAAAAACAAGTGTTTTTTCATATTAAAAGATAAAAAGTTTTCAGAACTATTGGTCCCGTCAAGATTTATGCGCAAATTTATTTACAGGCTCCGGCTGAGTGAAG
>CAKQQU010000049.1 GCA_934271085.1 uncultured Bacillota bacterium
CATCGACGGTTTCCGTGAGCAGGCTTTGGCAGAGATAGACAAAGTCAAATTCATTCCCTCCTGGGGCCATGACCGTATCTACAATATGATCCGCGACCGGGGCGACTGGTGCATTTCCCGCCAGCGCACATGGGGTGTTCCTATCCCGATTTTCCATTGTGAGGATTGCGGCGAATATATCATCAATGATGATACCCTTGATCATCTTTATCCCATGTTCAAGGAAGAGGGTTCCAATTGCTGGTTTACCCATGATACTGCGGAGCTGCTGCCTGAAGGCTATAAATGCCCCAAATGCGGCGGCACCCATTTCCGCAAGGAAAGCGATACCATGGATGTGTGGTTCGACAGCGGCAGCTCCCATATGGCTGTTTTGGAAAACGACCGCTGGAGCGGCCTTTCCTGGCCGGCTGACCTTTATCTGGAAGGCAGCGACCAGCATCGCGGCTGGTTCAATTCTTCTTTGTGCGTAGCTGTAGCCAATAAGGGCTGCGCCCCTTATCGTCAGGTTCTTACCCATGGTTTCCTGGTTGATGAGGAAGGCCGCAAACAATCCAAATCTTTGGGCAATACCATCAGCCCTCAGGATATAATCAAGGATATGGGCGCCGATGTATTGCGTCTGTGGGTATCTTCTACCGATTACCGCTCTGATATCGCCAATTCGCCCAATATCTTCAAACAGACCGGTGAAGCATATCGCAAGATCCGCAATACCATGCGTTATCTGCTGGGAAATCTTTATGATTTTGATATCAATAATGACGTGGTAGCCTTTGAAGATATGGAAGAGCTGGATCGCTGGGCTATGATAAAGCTGCAGGAGCTTATCGGCAAAGTCCGCGATGCCTATGAAAATTATGAGTTCCATGTAGTTTTCCATTCCATCCATAAGTTCTGCGTGCTGGATATGAGTGCTTTCTATCTGGATGTTATCAAGGATACTCTTTATACCGAAAAGGCGGACAGCGCCAAACGCAGAAGCGCTCAGACTGTTCTTTACCATCTGGTCAATGCCTTAACCAGGCTGCTTACTCCTATCCTTGCTTTCACCACAGAGGAGATCTATCAGTATTTGCCCAAGCCGGCAAATAGTCCGGAATCTGTAATGCTGCTGGAAATGGCGGAAGTTGATCCTGCCATCAGTGATCATCAGTTGGAAGCCAAATGGGAAAAATTCCTGGAATACAGAGAGATCATTGCCAAGGAGCTGGAAAATGCCCGCCGGGAAAAGACTATCGGCCATTCTCTTGACGCAGCGGTTGTTCTTACTCCCAGCAAAGAGGCTTATGATATCCTTGCCGCTTTGGAAGATGATCTGCCCCGCCTGCTGATCGTATCCCAGGTTAAACTGGAGCAGCCGGGAGATGTGGAAACTCTGGAAGTTAAAGTGTCGCAGGCTCAGGGTAATAAGTGCGCCCGCTGCTGGATATACAGCGATACTGTAGGCCAGGATGATAAGCATCCGGAATTGTGCCACCGTTGCGCTTCCGTAATTGACTAGCCGTCCTTAATAGGGAGGAATTTATGAGCGGGCATATTGCCAAACCGTCCCAGGAAAGACTGGATATATTCAGGGGGAGAAACATCCTTGATATAGTCAGCCTTAGCCGGGACGAAATAGAGATTATTATGGAAACAGCAGCCTATTATGACCATGCGCTTAGCGATCATCAGCGTTTGTACGATATGGATGGCAGGATTATGGCTTCGCTGTTTTTTGAGCCGTCCACTCGTACCCGGCTTTCCTTTGAATCCGCCATGGAGCGGCTGGGAGGCAAGGTGATAAGCGTTTCAGAAACGCTGGATTTCCAGATTTCTTCCGCTGCCAAAGGGGAATCTCTCAGCGATGCCATCAGAGTGATCAATCATTACTGTGATGTCATCGTCTGCCGCAGCCCTTTTACCAGCGCCAGGGAAGAAATAGCTTCCATAGCCTCTGTTCCGTATATCAATGCTGGCAACGGCTCAGGAGAGCATCCTACCCAGGCTTTGCTGGATATTTATACAATATTCAAAGAAAAGGGCGGTGTGGATGGGCTGACTTATGCTATCTGCGGCGATCTGAAATACGGGCGGGCAGCCCATTCATTCCTTGATGCCTTAAGCAAGTTTTCTCCCAGAAAGATCATCCTGGCTTCTCCGGATGAATTGAGAATGCCCGAGGATTACCTGACCAAGATCAAGGCAGTACCCGGCGTTGAGGTGGAGGAATGCCGTGATCTTGACCATGCGGTGTGTAAAGCTGACGTATTGTATATGACCAGGGTTCAGCGGGAACGCTTTGACAGTCAGGAGGAATATGACCGCAATAAGGATCTGTTTATATTAAGCGGCGATCATCTTGACAGCTTTCCGAAGGGAGCGGTTATTCTGCATCCTTTGCCAAGGGTCAACGAGATCACGCTGGAAGTTGATTCTTACCCCGGAGCGGCTTATTTCAGACAGGCCGGCAACGGCGTTCCGGTAAGAATGGCCGTGTTGTCCCTGGTAACCGGCAGCGTTCGCTGAATTTTTGCCTAAAACCTCCCGATCATCCCCGATCGGGAAGTTTTTTCATATCCTCCGCATATCTTGGTATAATAAAGAGCAAAGATATTTGCGGAGCAGTTATGGGAAAATTTTGTCATATCAGAAAAAAGGATGCCGATCCGCCTGATTATATCTGTCGGCCGGTTTCGCTTAAAAAGGGCAGGAAAAGCAGGATCTCTTTTGCCGACGATCCGGAACCTTCTGCGGAAGCCAGTTTTAAACTTACCGGCAAGGATATGCGGGCTATCCGCCGTTTGGCTCTGGATTTCCAGCGGGCAATAGACTATTATTATTTATGTCAGCGGCCCGGAAGACATATTATTCTGGGGCTGGTAAACGGTATGGCCCGGGGCGTCGGCTTTGCCATAGGTGTGTCGGTGCTGGCTTTTGTGCTTGTTCAGATACTGCAGGCGCTTAATGTTTTGGAGCTGCCTATCATTGGTGATTTTATAGCCAGATTGCTGGATTATGTGGAAGAGGCCCGCCGTATCGGCATAGAAAAATATTAGCTGTTTTAAGGAGAGCATATGTTTTGGTTGATAATGGCGGCAGCTATTGCCGCCGATCAGATCAGTAAGTACCTTATTGTACAGAATTTGGCAGTAGGGGAGAGCATACCGGTACTTGGAGATTTCCTTCATTTTACCCATGTGGTAAATGAGGGCGCCAGTTTTTCCATGCTGCAGGGGCAGCGGGGTATATTTTTGGTGCTGACAGTTATAGTCCTGGTGGCTGTTATCTGGCTTTATTTAAAAAAAGTGCCCCGGGATTATAAGCTGTTCACGGCTATGCTGGGATTGTTTTGCGGCGGCACTATAGGCAATCTTATCGACCGTATTTATCAGTCAGGGGTTACCGATTTTCTGGATATGGGCTGGTTCCCCGTTTTTAACATAGCGGATTGCTGTATTTGCGTCAGCGTTATCTTTATCTGCGTTATGCTGCTTTTCGGCAAGGCTGGCAAAATGATAGACAGCAAGAAAGTGAAAAAATAAAAATGAGCGATACCTTGAACATAAAAGTGGATGGCAGCGGAATTGACCGCCGCCTGGATGCATTTTTAGCGGAGCTTTACCCGGAGCAGACACGCTCCCATCTGCAAAACCTGATAAAAAACGGTGAGATAACAGTGGATGGCCGCAAAGTCAAAGCCGGTTATAAGCTGCGGGATGGGGAAACAGTAAACTGGGAGCAGCGGGATATAGCGCCTATGAAGGCCCGGCCCCAGGATATTGACTTGGATATACTCTATGAAGACAGCGATATCATAGTGGTAAATAAGCCTCAGGGCATGGTGGTGCATCCGGCGGCAGGCCATAGTGAAGGTACGCTGGTCAATGCCCTGCTTCATCATTGCGGTGATCTTTCCGGCATTAACGGCGTGATCCGCCCGGGTATAGTTCACCGCATCGATAAGGATACCTCGGGGGTGCTGGTAGCAGCCAAAAACGATGCAGCCCATGTGGGCCTGACCGCCCAGTGGAAGGGACATAATATTACCCGGGTCTATCAGGCGCTGGTGCATGGCATCATTCCGGAGGACAGCGGCAGTATAGACGCGCCTATCGGCCGTCATCCGCGGGACCGCAAGAAAATGGCGGTGGAAACTACCCACGGAAAGAACGCCGTTACCCATTACCGGGTGCTGGAGCGGTTTGCTACTGCGGATGTGACTTTTATCCAGCTGCGTCTGGAGACCGGACGCACACATCAGATCCGCGTGCATATGGCTCAATTAGGCCACCCTGTGCTGGGTGATCCGGTATATGGCCGCAGAAAGGATCCCTATCAGTTGGCAGGGCAGGCACTTCATGCCAAGGTGCTTGGCTTTCTTCATCCTGTTACAGGTGAGTATCTGGAGTTTTCCAGCCCCCTGCCTGATTATTTTCAGGGGCTGCTGGCGCGCTTCCGTCAGGAGGATAATCGGGGATGAGCTATCCACGGGAAGATATATATCAAAGAGAGCTGGCCTTATTGGGCGCAGATGCCCTGGCACGGCTGGCGGAAAGCAGGGTCGCGGTTTTTGGCGTAGGCGGCGTGGGATCTTACGCAGTAGAGGCTCTGGCCCGCAGCGGTGTGGGTCATCTGCTGCTGGTGGATTTTGATACGGTGGCTGTATCCAATATCAACCGTCAGCTTTGCGCCCTTCACAGTACAGTGGGAATGGCCAAAGTTGATGTAATGGCTGCGCGGATAGCTGATATAGACCCTGCCTGTCAGGTAACAGTGGTCAAGGATTTTATCGATGAAAATACTAATCTGGATGTTTTGCTCTCAGGGGTTGATTACCTGATAGACGCCATCGACCATGTGCCGGCTAAAATATCTCTGATCTGCTACGCCGTTCAGCATCAGCTGCCGGTGATATCCGCTATGGGTGCCGGCCGCCGGCTGGATCCCGCTAAGCTGGCTGTTGCCGATATTTCCCAGACCTATGGCTGCCCCCTGGCCCGTAATATCCGCAAAAACCTGCGGGAAAAGGGCATCAGCAGCGGCGTCAAGGTCATTTTCAGCAGCGAGCAGGCTATGCCTGTAGAGCCGGGGCAGCTGGGCAGCATTGCCTTTGTTCCGTCGGTAGCCGGCCTGCTGATGGCTTCTGAGGCAGTAAAGGATTTGGCCGGCCTGGGCAAAAAGGAAAAGCAGGTGTGAATATGGATCTGTTTGATAATGCCAATATGGAAGAAAGAAAAAAGGCCCAGCCCTTAGCCTCCCGGATGCGCCCGGTAAGTTTGGACGATTTTGTGGGGCAGGAGGATATAGTTGGCAAGGGCCGCCTGCTGCGCAGGGCCATAGAGGCTGACCGGCTGACCTCGGCTATTTTCTGGGGACCTCCCGGCTGCGGCAAGACGACCCTGGCGCAGATCATCGCCCATACTACCGGCGGCAATTTTCGCACTATCTCCGCTGTATCCGCCGGTATCAGCGATATCCGTGATGTAATAGATTTTGCCAGGGAGCAGCTTAAATTTTATGGCCGCCGCACTGTGCTTTTTATTGATGAGATCCACCGCTTTAATAAAAAGCAGCAGGATGCCCTGCTGCCGGCAGTGGAGGACGGAACGGTGATACTGATAGGCGCTACTACTGAAAATCCCTTTTTTGAGGTGAACAGCGCGCTTATATCCCGTTCCCGGCTGTTTAGGCTTCATGCCTTAAGCGAGGATAATATTATGACCCTGCTGCGCCGGGCCATCAGCGACGAGCGTGGCCTGGCTGAATATAAGCTGTCTGTAGACGAGGAAGCGCTCAGGCACCTGGCCTCAGTCTGCGGCGGCGATGTCCGCTCGGCCTATAATGCACTGGAGCTGGCAGTTCTGACAACACCTGAGAATGAGCAGGGCGTAAGGCATATAGATTTATCCATAGCCGAGGAAAGCATACAACAGCGCAATGTCAGTTATGATAAGGATGGTGACTGGCATTATGATGTGATCTCCGCCTTTATCAAAAGTATGCGGGGATCTGATCCGGACGCAACTCTCCATTGGTTGGCCCGTATGACTGAGGCCGGCGAAGACCCGGAATTTATCGCCCGGCGTATTATGATCTGCGCTGCCGAAGATGTGGGTCTGGCGGATCCCTTTGCCCTGACTCTGGCTGTTTCAGCGGCTGAATCTGTGCATTATGTGGGCTGGCCGGAAGCCCGGATAGCCTTGGCGGAAGCGGCTGTATATGTGGCCACGGCGCCCAAATCCAATGCAGCATATATGGGTATAAATGCTGCTATAGCAGATGTGAAAAACAAACCCTTTACCGGAGTGCCGGTACATTTGCGGGACAACAGTTATAAGGGAGCCAAGCAGCTTGGGCATGGCAGAGGTTATAAATACCCCCACGATTATCCGGGGCACTTTATCCGCCAGCAATACTTACCCGCTGATTTTCAGGACAGGGTCTACTATCATCCAAGCAGTAATGGCCGGGAAGCTAAAATCAGCGAGACGCTGAATAGGCTGTATCCGGATAAAAATAAACTTGACAACAAATAAGGCTGATGTTATTATATCCCTAGTATTATACTAGGGATTCTTGTTTGCCATTTGGAAAGGAGCAAATATATGTACAACGAAACTGTGATCGATCACTTCAATAATCCCCGCAATGTTGGGGAATTAAACGGAGCCAATGCAGTTGGCGAAGTATCCAGCCCTGTTTGCGGCGATACTACCTTTATTTATTTGGATGTGGAGGACGGCGTTATCAAGGATATCAAATTCAAGACATTTGGCTGCGCTGCTGCTATTGCCAGTTCCAGCATGCTTACCACAATGGTTCGCGGTATGACGCTGGAAGAGGCCAAAAACATTTCCAATGACGATGTGGTAAAGGCTTTGGGAGGCCTGCCGGAAGTAAAGGTTCATTGTTCTGTTCTGGCCGCAGATGCTTTGCGCAAAGCTATTGATGAATATGAAAAAGCCCATAAGTAAAAATAATAAAGTCATAGTGGCGATGAGCGGCGGCGTTGATAGTTCAGTCGCCGCTTTTTTCCTTCGCGAAAAGGGCTATCAGGTAACTGGCGCTGTGATTGATACCGGTTTCGGTCATGCACCGGAGCAGGCAGCAAATATATGCAGGCAACTGGGTATTGAATGCAGGGTCATTAAAGCCGCAGATATTTTTCGCCAAAGGGTGATAGAGCCTTTTGTTAACGATTATCTGGAGGGAAAAACGCCAAATCCCTGTGTAAACTGTAATGAGCGGTTTAAGTTCCCCATATTTTTGCCTCTTATGGACGAGCTTGGCGCGGATAATCTTGCCACCGGTCATTATTGCCGTATAGGTTGGGATAACGGCGCCTATTATCTGCAGAAGGCGTTGGCCGGCAATAAGGATCAGACTTATTTTCTGTACAGGCTTTCTCAGGATATCCTGAGTCACTGCCTCTTTCCCTTGGGAGAATACAGTAAAGAGCAGGTACGGAGAATAGCCGCGGAAAACGGTTTGGCCTCTGCCGGTCAAAAGGACAGCTTTGATATCTGCTTTATTGAGGATGGCGACTATCGCCGCTGCGTCAGAAATTATGCCCATATTGTTCCCCGCCCCGGTGATATGGTGGATATGCAGGGCAGGGTGGTCGGCAGCCATCAGGGGTTGCTGGATTATACCATAGGCCAGCGCAAGGGAATCGGCGCGGCATTGGGATATCCTGCTTATGTAGTGGGTATGGATCATGAACAGGCCAGGTTGATACTTGGCAGCCGCCAGCAGCTTAATGCGGACAGCATAAAAGTTGAGCGGCTCACCTTTATTGATGGGCGCAAGCTTTCAAAACCTATTAGGGCTATGATAAAAATACGCTGTCAGGCGCCGCCTGTTTACGGCTGGATAAAGCCGGATCCCGATTTTTCCGACAAGGCGGAGATCAGTTTTGAAGAGCCGGTATGGGCTCCTGCCGCCGGTCAGTCCGCCGTTTTTTACGATAATGATATTTTGCTGGGCGGCGGTATCATTCAATAATTTTTAGCTCCTGATATTACATAAATATGGTTAAGAAAATAGTCGTTAAAAACGGCTATTTTTTTTTATGCTGGTCAAACTAAAAGCGAGGTGATGACATGATCAGCGGAAAGCAATTACATGGCCTGCGGGTTTTGGATGTTAATGGCCGGGAAATAGGTTCGGTCCAGGACATGGTGGCTGATCGTAACAGCGGAGCCATGCGGGGATTTATAATTACTTGCCTGGGGCTGATTTCCCATACTGCTTTTGTGCCGGCAGAAAGCGTACTGCGCTTGGATCTTAGCGGCATGGTAATCAGCGGCAAGGATGCCCTGCGCCGTCTGCCCAGAAATCAGCGGGATCTTCATGATCTGCATTTGGGCGAACTTACCTCCGCTAAAGGTCATGTTACCGATATCCTGCTGGATTCCAGCAGGATAACAGCTGCGGAGTTATCGCAGGGATTTGTGGCTGATATCCGCAGCGGCAGACAGATTTTTCCCTGGGAGGAGCTGTAAAGGAGGTGACAAATATGCGTAAAAAACCGAAGAACGGGCGCTGGATGCTGGCCGGCGCTGTTTTGGGAGCAGCAGGAGCATGTCTGGGAATGGCAAAGGCAGGCAAATCCAATGTTTCCATGCGGAAAGTCCGCTGCAAAGCTGTTAGGGCAGCCAGCAAGGCTGCTCGTGGAGCAGGCGATTTTATGTACGGCGTTGGTGATTCCTTATCAGGTATGTTACGCTGATTTACGGCGGCGGAAAGCCGCCTACATAAGGAGGGGAAGAAAACTGGTTGCTGTAAACAAACAAAAATGCCTGCGTTTTCTGGTAGCGGCAGGTACAGTAATACTGCTGGTGATTCTGTTGGCGTCGGTTTTGCCGGTTTTGACCCCATTTATAGCTGCCGCACTGCTTTCGTATGTTTTTGCTCCCCAAATAACCAGGATGAGTAAACTTGGCGTTCCCTTATGGCTTTCCCTGACTGTGCTGCTGATATATCTGCTGTCTATCCTTTATTTTCTGATAGCCTTGACTCTGCCTGTACTTTCCCAGCAGCTCCAAAATCTTTTTGATTATCTTCCGTATATACTTGATTTCTGGTCTTCCAGTGCCGACAGTTTGCTGTCCTCCATCACCAATGAGCAGCTGGCCGACAAATTTGCGTCCCTGATATCGGGTTTCAATCAGAATATAGATAATTATCTTAAAAATGCCAGTGCCGATGTGGTCACCTTTTTGCTTGATATTCCCGGCATACTCCTTTATGTAATACTGACGCCCATATTAAGCTATTATTTTTTGCGGGATAGGGAAAAGATCAGGAAATGCCTGCTTTCCCTGATCGCTCCTTCTGCCAAAGATGAGTTTTTGCGTCTGAGCGGCGAGCTTAACTGGTTGGTGCGGGGATTTATCAGCGGCTATCTTCTGGTTGCCGTGATAGTGGCACTGCTGACCACCTTGATGTATTATTTGCTGGGATTACAGTATCCTCTTGTGCTGGGCCTGATTATGGGCATCAGCGATCTTATTCCTTATTTCGGCCCGGTACTGGGCGCTATCCCTGCAGTTTTGCTGGCTTTGACAATAGACAAGACCACGGCCTTTCTAGTCATCATCGGCCTTTTTATTATCCAGCAGGTAGAAAGCTCCGTTATAACTCCCCAGGTTATGGGAAACAGGGTCGGCTTGCATCCGTTGCTGACTATTTTTGTGGTGCTGGCTGGCGGAAGCCTGGGAGGTCTGGCCGGAGCTATTCTCGCCGTACCTTTGGCTGC
>CAKQQU010000050.1 GCA_934271085.1 uncultured Bacillota bacterium
GTGAAAAAATCACTGGTTTCCGCATTGGCGCCGGTAAGCAGATTGAACAGGGTAGTCTTACCGGTCATGGGCAGGCCGATGATGCCGCAGGATAATGCCATGCTAATCCCTCCCTCAAATTTCTTTATACATTATAATCCCAAAAGGACAAATGGACAAGGGCATAGTATATTATTTGCAGAGGTGATTTTGATGAACGACCATGATAAACCAGTATTTTTCCGTCCGGATCCGGATCGGGCCCGCCGCTGCGGCTGGCCGGAAGTGATCTACGGTGACGGAAAAACTGCTCAACAGATAGCAGACGTTTTTCAAAAGCTGCTGGCTGCCGCCGCCGATAATGGCGGTATGCCGGTTTATGCCACCAGGGTGGAACCTTTAAAGGCGGCCAAAGTTATGGAGCAATTACCCGGTCTTAATTATGAAGAAAGTGCCCGCATCCTCTATGATCATTTGCCCGAGGAAGAAAAGGGGTTGGTGGCGGTCTGCTGCGCCGGCACCTCGGATATGCCGGTAGCCCAGGAGGCTGCGCTGACCGCCCGGCTGATGGGCGCAAATGTCCGCTGTCTTTACGACGTGGGGGTGGCTGGCATACATCGCCTGCTGGCTCATGAAGATGTTTTGCGTCAGGCTAATGCCATTGTGGCAGTGGCAGGTATGGAAGGCGCTTTGCCCTCAGTTATCGGCGGTCTGACTGCCAGCCCTGTGATTGCGGTGCCTGCAAGCGTGGGCTACGGGGCCAGCTTTGGCGGACTGTCCGCGCTGCTGGCCATGCTTAACAGCTGCGCTGCCGGGGTTTCCGTGGTTAATATTGATAATGGATTCGGCGCAGGTTATATGGCGGCGGTGATTAACGCGCAAAGCGTCGGATAAACAGGTTGATCCTGCTGAGCTTGCAATCAGTTGAAGAGCTGTTGTATAATTAAAATATGGGTATTAATTTAGCTGATATTACTCTTGCGGCCTTGCTTATCCTTGCATTGATATACGGTTGGCGGCGGGGTACCATAAATGTCGTGGCCAAAATCGGCGCCTGGGTTATTGGGTATCAGGCTGCCAGAACTTTTTCGCCGGTAATAGCCGCCTATATAGTCAAGGCCCTGCCTTCGCTGGCTGCGCCTGCAGCTCAGAACGCAGCATCCCAGAGCAGCTCGGATGGTGGACAGCTACTTAAGCTGCTTTCAATTTTTGTGGATACTTCCGGGGCAGTCAACCGCCTGCTGGAGATAATCCTTTTTATCATCATCTTTATTGTGGTGGGATGGCTGATCCGCAAGGTGGCGTATATGCTCACCGGTCTTTTCGGCAGAGGCCTGCTGGGAAAAATAAACCGGGCTATAGGAGCTTTTATTGCCCTTCTTTTAATGATAGCCATCATTATTATCATCCAGAATATTCTTCTGCCTGTTTTTGCGGATATGGGATTGGGCCGGGGATGGCTGGCCTTTTGGCAGCGCTCTCATGTAATAATGCCGTTTATAAATAATATTGCCGCATTGTTCCAGTAATTTTTATAAAAGGAGATCACTATGGATTTTTCCGCACTGATTGCCAAAATGCAGCAGTTTATTACCGAACAGCCCTTGATTTTCTGGTCTGCTGTAGCTGTAGCTGCCGGTATCATTATTTTCTTCATCATTTACGGAATAGTCAAGCACAATAAAAAGAAAAATAATGCGGCAGCCGCCGCTGTTGCCGAAACGGACAGCGTGAAATTTGTGCCTGTGGAGGAGCCTGATAAGGCGATAACAGCAGAATTTCAGACCATGCAGGACAAGCTGATATCCAGCAGCGATAAGCTTGACCGTAAGCTGCTGGAACAACTGCGCAATAAAGGCCCTCAGGCTTTGGCGGAGATAACCTCTGCCTATGACAAGGCTCAGCCGGATATTAAGCAGCAATTAAAGGAGTTTGTCAGGGAAGAAAGATTGATGGAGCGGTACAGCCGGCGGCTTACCCGTCCCGAGTATTCCCAGGGCGTGCTGTTGGATGCCTGGAGCCGTTTTGCCAATACGGATACTCTGAAAGATTTTATGGAGATGCTGGCCAGTCCTGACGAAGCTACCCAGATGGCCGGTGTATCCCTGCTTTCCGCCATGAAAGATCCGCAAAGTTTGCCTTTGCTGGCTGCGGCCTTGATGTGGCCGGAACATTTTATCCCGGCCCGGGTGGCTGAAGTGTTCCAGTCCCTGGGTGCTCCCGGAGTAAGGCTGCTGGTATATTTGCTGCCAAAGGTAAGCGATAAGCACAAGGCCAGAGTGCTGGATACCATTGCCTCAGTGGAAGAATCTTTTCCGCCCGAAAATGTTATTGCCTGTCTTTCCTGCGAAGATCCCGGAATCCGCTGCTCGGCAGCTTTGGCCCTGGGATCTGGCAGAATGTCCCAGTCGGTGGCACCTTTGATGATAGCAGCTTCTGACAGCGACTGGCAGGTAAGAGCGGCAGTGGCCAAGGCTCTGGGCATGATAGGCGACCAGCGTTCCGTATCTGTTCTGGATGTGCTGGCCCAGGATAAGGAAGGCTGGGTAGCGGAATCAGCCAAAGCTTCTTTGGAGCTTTTTGCCAGCGCTTAAATAAAAACTTGCTATTGGCAGATTATCGTGGTATAATACGGTAGTTGTCATACAACCCTGCCTTGCTGCGCCATATGCGGCAAGGCCGTTAGTCCAAAGGGAGGAGGTGTTAGGATTGCGCGAGTATGAAGTAATGTATATTATCAAGCCCGGTTTTGAGGAAGATAAGTATGCAGAAATTATCGAAAAGTATAATGCGCTGATCCAAGCTAATGGCGGTGAGATCCTGAAAGTTGAGCCTTGGGGTAAAAGAAGACTGGCTTATGAGATCGAAAAACTGCGCGAAGGCTATTATGTATTGCTGCGGATCAACGGCGAACCTGAATTGCCCCGTGAATTGGAGCGTAACTTCAAGATCGCTGATGAGATCATGCGCTATCTGGTAGTCCGGGTAGAGGAATAGTTTCAGAAGGAGAAAATCATGCTCAATCGTGTTGTGCTGATAGGCCGGCTTACGGCTGACCCTGTTTTGCGTTATACCCAAAGCGGTATAGCTGTCGCTACTTTTACACTGGCAGTTGACCGGAAATATAAGAATGCGGCAGGAGAGCGGGAAGCTGATTTTATTGATATCGTAGTATGGCGGCAAATGGCTGAGACCTGCAACACTTATCTTTCCAAAGGTAAGCTGTGCGCAGTGGACGGCAGCCTGCAGATCCGCAGCTATGAGGCTAAAGACGGTACCAGGCGCAAGGCTGCGGAGGTCATCGCCGAAGACGTGCGTTTTCTTTCTCCCAGAGAAAGCGGCGGTTATGCCGCTGCGGCTCCTTCCAGAGAAAGCAGCCCCTTTGATCAGAGCAATGACGCCGATATGGTAGGCGATGATGATTTGCCCTTCTAGAGTATCCTTAGAATGGAGGAAGAATAATGTCCGAGGAAAGAAATAACCGCGGTGATCGCGATTTTCGTGGCGGCAGAAATAACCGTCGCGGCCGTCGTCGCGTTTGCAGCTTTTGCGTGGACAAGGCCGAGTGCATCGATTATAAAGATACTGCCAAACTCCGTAAGTATATAACTGAGCGCGGCAAGATCCTGCCCCGCCGGATATCCGGCAACTGCGCCAAACATCAGCGCGAGCTGACCGAGGCTATTAAGCGGGCTCGTATCGTGGCTTTGCTGCCTTATACCAACGAATAAATCCGGCTGAATATTAGCTGAATTTATACAGACCTGCTCATCCATAGGGTTAAGCAGGTCTTTTTTTTTATAATTTTAAGGGCTGGTAATTGTCGAATCTTCTGTTTTGTGATATACTTACTGAGTATTAGTATGACAGCGGCAAAGACGGCATTTTGATTTTCTTTGGGGAAAGTTGGGGATATGCCGGGAACGGAGGTTTTATATGAAAAAGGGTGCCATTATTGTAGTGGCTGTTCTGCTGGCGCTGGCTGTTATCGCTTTTGCCGGAGTGAAGATATTTGGCGGCAGCGTAAATGTTGGCAGTGAAAAAGAAATAACTATCGAAGAGGGCAGCAGCACTGCTGCTATTGCCGAAAACCTGAAAGATTGCGGCTTGATCCGCAATACCATATATTTTCGCGTGTTTTCCCGGCTCAATGATATGGACAGCCATTATCAGGCCGGCACTTATACCTTTACCCAGGGCAAATGGAGCGTAGCTGATGTATGCAGCCTGCTGGTAGAAGGAGGCCGCAGCAGCATGGGTGAAGTGCAGGTAACTATTGTGGAAGGCCTTACCGTCAAGCAAACTGCCCAGGTGCTGGCTGATGCGGGACTGGGTACGGTAGAAAATTATCTGGCATATGCCGCCGAGGGAGATTTTTCCCAGTACCCTTATATACCCGAAAAGGGTACGGAAATAGAGCCAGCTACCCGTCTGGAGGGTTTTTTGTTCCCCGATACGTATATGATAGATACTGCCTGGAGCGAACAGCAGATTTTTGATATGCTGCTGGCTCAGTTCAATAAGGTCTGGACTGATAATGGTTATGACGCGCAGGCGGAGGCTGCCGGACGCAGCGTTTATGAAATTGTCACCATGGCTTCCCTGGTGGAAAAAGAAGCAAAGATCGACGAGGACAGACCTTTGATAGCAGGTGTTTTTTATAAACGACTGGATATGGGTATGCTGCTGGAGTCCTGCGCTACGGTTCAGTTTATCCTGGGAGAACCCAAGGCAACTCTTACTTACAGCGATATCAGCATTGATAACCCCTATAACAGCTATAAAAACGAGGGGCTGCCGCCTGGGCCTATAGCCTGTCCCGGCAAGGCTTCATTGGCAGCGGCGCTTAATCCCACCGAATCGGATTACCTTTATTTCCGGGCCCGCACTGACGGTTCCCACAGGTTCAGCAAGACCTTTGAAGAACATTCCACTTATCATGAGGGAGATCAATAAAATGCTTATACCTGAACTTCTGGCGCCGGCGGGAGATTTGGAAAAACTGCGCTTTGCCTATATTTATGGAGCTGATGCTGCCTATATAGGCGGCGGGGAATATTCGCTGCGCCTGAATTCAGGCTTTGATCTGCCGGGTATCGCAGAGGCAGTGGACTTGGCTCATTCCATGGGCAAAAAGCTTTACGTGGCGGTCAATTCCTTTTTGCGCAATAAAGATATGGACTGTCTGCCTCAATACCTGCAGGAGCTGAGCGGTATCGCCCCGGACGCCCTGATCCTTTCGGATCCGGGCGTTTTTGTCTTGGCCAAAGAATATGCGCCAAATATTCCTTTGCATATCAGTACCCAGAGCAATATAACAAACTGGCGCAGCGCCCAAATGTGGCATGACCTGGGAGCCCAGAGAGTTATTTTATCACGGGAATTGAGCCTGGATGAGGCGGCTGAGATCAGCGAAAGGGCTGATATTGAAACGGAAATATTTATACACGGCGCTATGTGTATATCTTATTCCGGACGCTGCCTGCTGAGCAGTTTTATGACAGGGCGCAGCGCTAATCTGGGGAATTGCAGCCATCCCTGCCGTTATAATTATGTTCTGGAGGAAGAAAAAAGGCCGGGGGAGTATTTCCCGATAAGCGAGGATGAAAAGGGATCCTATATAATGAACAGCAAGGATCTTTGCCTTATCAGGCAGATACCCCGTTTGTGCGGCGGCGGTTTTTCTTCCCTGAAAATAGAGGGCCGCAATAAAAGCGCCTATTATGTGGCAAACTGCGTCCGTATTTATCGGGCGGCCCTGGATGCATATGCGGCGGACCCGGAGCATTATTGCCTGGATCCTCTTTGGGGGGAAGAATTGTCCAAGATAAGCCATCGCGGTTATACCCAGGCTTTTGCAGAGGGCATGACAGGCTGGGAATCCCAGCGTTATGATGACGGAGGCTATATCCGCGGCTATGATTTTACGGCCATAGTGCGTGATATTTGTCCGGGATATCTGCTTTTGGAACAGCGCAATCACATTGCCGCCGGGGATAAGCTGGAGATAATACTGCCCGATGGTACTTTCCGCAGCTTGCGGGCAGAGCATATATATGATGAAAACGGCCTGCCGCTGAAAGCGGCTAATCATCCTCATCAGCTGGTAAAGGTACCCTTTACCAATAGCGGTGGGATGTCCCCGCCGCTTATCGTCCGCCGGCCTGTCCGTTAGGAGGGTTTTGGGCGCTTGACAGCGAAATGTTTTGCTGACGGAATTATGGAGGTTTGTGTGACTTTAGAGCCAGAAGATAAGATCGATAGGGAAAATAAGGATAACGAGGATATTCATCCCTGGAATATCCATAGTGATGAACCGGACGATGAGCCTGAAGAGGAGGAGGATATATCTTTGCCTCTTTCCTCCCGGGAGGATCGGCCTGAGGCAGCAGGACTTCCTGTACCGCCGGCAGCGTCCTTCCAGACACAGCCTGCGCCGCCCACCCAATACCGCCAGGTGCCGCCTGATCAGAGATTCTGCGGCAGGGGACTGGCCGAAGCGGCGATAACTGTTGCTGCCTGTCTTGGGCTGGCTGCGGGTGCCGTATATCTGCCTGTGTTGGATATTATTGCCCAGATAGCCTTTCCGCTGCCTTTGGTTGTGCTGATAATACGTCAGGGTTTCTGGTGGGGATTCGGCTCATTTTTGGCTTTACTGCCTTTCAGCATCATTCTGCTGGGTCTGCCCAATACGGTGATGCTGCTGGTGCAATACGGTATATTAAGTCTGTTTATGGGGTACTGCTTCCGCAAAGGCAAAAAGGCTCTTTTTACCTTTGGCTTTTCAGTACTGATATCGGCCCTGGGAACAGTGGCCGGCGTAGTTCTTTCCCTGTTTATAGCAGGTTTGCCGGCATCTACTTTAAGCAGCGCTGCATCTGAACTGATAGATCAGTATGAGCAGATGCTGGCTTCCAGCGGTATGGAATCTTCCCTTGCGGCGCAGGGCCTGTCGGTGCAGCAGATGCTGGCATCCATATTGGATACCTTTAATAAATTGCTTCCCGCTATTATGATTGTCAGCGGTATGTTGTGCGCGGCTGTCAGCTATTGGCTTTGCGCCAAATGCCTGCGTAGACGGGGATATTGCATTGATAAGTTGCCTAAATTCCGTGATTGGCGTCTGGACTGGCGTTTTTCCTGGGGGCTTATATTAGGTCTGGCCTGCGGTCTGGCTGGCGATAAGCTGGGCATAGATTTTCTCAGCACAGTGGGTATCAATTTCCTTTATGTTTTTGGGATTATGCTTTTTATTTGCGGGCTGGCTTTTTTGATATGGATAGGCAGCCTGCGGCTGTTTTCGCCGTTTTTGATCGCGATTTTGGTTTTTTTAATGCTGATTTTCCCCCAATTCGGAATATGGCTGTGCATTTTGCTGGCAGTATTCGATCCCCTGTTGGATCTGCGAAAAAAGCTTACGGCTTTTCGGGATAAGATTTATGAGCAAAGACAGTAATTCTCCAATTAATTACAAAGGAGTGGATAAATATGAAAGTTATTTTATTGAAAGACGTTAAGGCATTGGGCAAAAAGGGCGATGTTAAAGAGGTTGCCGACGGCTATGCGCGCAATTTCCTTTTTGCCAAGGAACTGGCTATTCCTGCCAGTGCCGGCAATATCAATATGCGTAACCATGAGCTGAAGCTGGAGCAGGAAAGAGAAGCCAAGCGCCTGGCCAAGGCCAAAGAGCAGGCTGCTGCTTTGGATGGCAAGACTATCACTGTTTTTGCCAAATGCGGTGATGCCGGACGTCTTTTTGGTTCTGTAACTACGGCTGATCTGGCTGCTGCTTTGGAAGCAATGGGGCAAAAAATTGAGAAGAAAAAAATCGAATTGCCGGAACAGATGAAGACATTGGGCAAATATCCGGCTATTTTAAAGCTGTATCCCAATGTACAGGCAAAAATTACCGTAGAGGTAAAAGATGAATCTGAACGGAAATAGCATAAAAAAAATGCCACCGCAGAATCTTGAGGCGGAAAGGGCTCTTTTAGGAGCTTGTCTGCTGGATAATGAAGCGGCCAATACTGTTAAGGGCATAATCTCCCCGTCTGATTTTTATTCGGAAAGCCACCGGCTTATTTATGAGTGCATTGCCAGGCTTACAGATGAGGCGCAGCCCTGCGATGCGGTTACGGTAAGCGATGCCTTGAAAGTCAACGGCGATTTGGAGCGTATCGGCGGTATTGCTTATATCTCCGGCTTGCTGGATAGCGTGCCTGCCCCTGCTTCCGCTGCCTATTATGCCAATATTATCAGGGAAAAGGCTCAGACCAGAGCCCTGATAGATGCAGCTTCCCGCATACTTGCAGAAAGTTACGAGGGCGGCTATTCCGCCAACGAGCTGCAGGATATTGCGGAAAAGGTCATTTTTGATGTAGGGCAGGGACGCCGCAGCGAGGCTCTTTATCCGCTGCATGATCTGCTGGATTCTGTGCTTGACGTGATGATCAGCATCAAAAATGTGGGCGGCGTTACCGGCGTGCCTACTTTTAATGATCTTGATCGTCAGTATCTCTCCGGCCTGCAAAAAGGCGATCTGGTTATCCTGGCCGCCCGTCCTGGTGTGGGTAAAACCTCTATGGCCATCAACATTGCCCAGAATGCAACTGCCAAGGAAGGGAAGATAGTTGCGGTATTTTCCCTGGAAATGCCCAAGGAGCAGTTGGTGCAGAGGATGCTGTGTACTGAAGCCCGGGTCAATCACAGTATGGTGCGCAAAGGTCAGGCCTCCAGGCAGGATCTTAAACGTTTGGCAAAGGCCGTCAATTCATTGGCCAATGCCCAGATGTATATTAATGATACCATGAGAATATCCATTTCCGAGATCCGCAGCCAGTGCCGTAAACTGAAAATGGAGAAGGGGCTGGACCTGATAGTTATCGACTATATCCAGCTTATGCAGGCTGCACCAGGCCAGAGGGTGGAAAACCGTCAGTTGGAGGTCTCGGAAATATCCCGCTCCCTGAAAGCAATGGCCAAGGAGCTGGATGTGCCGGTGTTGGCTTTGTCACAGCTTTCACGTCAGGCCGAGCAAAAAAACGAAAAGCCCAATTTAAGCCATTTGCGTGAATCCGGTGCTTTGGAGCAGGATGCAGACGTAGTTCTGCTGCTGCATAAGCCCCGCCGTGGTGAAGATGGCGAGGAGCTTTCCGAAGAAGACAGCATTAAACATAATAAATCCGCTGAGGATGTGGAGGTCATTATAGCCAAGCACAGAAACGGCCCCACCGGCGAACTGCCGATGCTGTTTTTTAGTCAGTATACGCTGTTTGCCGATCATACCCAGGGTTGGGTAGGAGATGCTGAGCAGGCTCCGCCGCCGCCTTCGGCATCTGTTGTGCCGCCGGAAGACGATCTGGTATCAGCCGCCGCTGCGCCTCCGGAAAATGATCTGCCTTTTGATGACGATGCTCCGCCCTTTTAAAATTACTATTGACAAAATAAAAAGGATGGTTTAAAATATCCTTTGTTCGGGCCAATAGCTCAGTTGGTAGAGCACCTGACTCTTAATCAGGGTGTCCCGGGTTCGAGCCCCTGTTGGCCCACCAAACAAAACGCCTGCTAAATGCCTTGATTGATGGCTTTGGCGGGCGTTTTTACTTAAGAAAAATATAGAAAAAAGGGTGCATTTTGGTACAGTTTGGTAGATATTAGGT
>CAKQQU010000051.1 GCA_934271085.1 uncultured Bacillota bacterium
CTTTACCAGGGTCGGCGCGTCTGACGATCTTTCCGGAGGTCAGAGCACCTTTATGGTAGAGATGACCGAAACATCCAATATTCTGCGGCACGCCACATCCCGCAGCCTGATAATTCTGGATGAAATAGGCCGCGGCACCTCCACCTATGACGGACTTTCCATTGCCTGGGCTGTTGCCGAATACATAATTAATGACAAATGCGGGTCAAAAACCCTTTTTGCCACACATTATCATGAGCTTACAGTTTTGGAGGACGATTACGATCTTATCAAAAACTACTCCATAGCCGTTAAAGAAAAGGGCAGTTCCATAGTTTTCCTTCACAAGATTCTCAAAGGGGCTGCAGACCGCAGTTACGGTATACAGGTAGCTCAATTGGCAGGATTGCCCAAGGAAGTAATTGTAAGAGCCAAAAACATTCTGCAGCAGTTGGAAGCGGGAAAACATCTGGAGGGAAGGATAGTTTCCCATCCTCAGCAGGAGATAAGCTGCCTGCCTGAGGGGTCCGTTCAAGAAATCATTGATTCCATAAAGGGCCTTGACCTTGATTCCTTAAGCCCCCTTGATGCCTTGTTGCAGCTTAATGAATGGAAGAAAGAGCTTTGTGATGAATAATAGCCGTATTCATATTCTGGATCAGCACACAGCCAATCAGATTGCCGCCGGAGAAGTGGTAGAACGTCCGTTTTCCGTTATCAAAGAGCTTGTGGAAAACTCACTGGACGCGGGAGCTACCAGGATATCCGTGCGTATTTTTGACGCCCAGTTGGAAAAGATGCAGGTAACGGATAACGGATGCGGCATGAGCCCGGAAGAAATGCGTCTTTGCGTTTTGCGCCATGCCACCAGCAAGATCAGCAGCGCCGCCGACCTGAATAATCTGACTACGCTTGGTTTCAGAGGAGAGGCGCTGCCGTCTATCGCATCTGTCTGCCAACTTACTATTACTTCCAGACAGCAGCGTGAACAGGAGGGGTATACCCTTAGCGTTAAGGACGGCAAGGCCTCCTTGCCCCAGGTAGCACCGTCCAGAACTGGCACTACCGTGCTGGTAGACCGACTTTTTTATAATACGCCGGCCCGTAAAAAGTTTTTGAAAAGCCCCCGTACAGAGCTGGGATTGATTACGGATCTTATAGCCGGGTACATAGTGGCTTATCCTGACATATCTTTTTCTCTGCAAAATGGTGCTCACCAAATTTTTGCCAGCTCCGGTCAGGGGAACAGGAGAAACGCCCTTTTTGAAGCATACGGCAGAACTATGGCGGAGCAAATGCTGGATTTTTCCTGGGGCTTTGTTTCGCCGCCCATACTGAACAGGGGCAACCGCAACGACTATAATTTTTTTATCAACGGCCGCCCGGTACGCAGCCGGGAACTTGCCAATGCCGTGGATGAGGCTTATTTCAGTTTTCTGCCTGAACGCCGTTATCCCATAGTTTTTATTTTTTTGCAGCTTCCTCCTGATGCCCTGGATGTTAATGTTCATCCGGGAAAACTGGAAGTAAAATTCCGTAATTTCAGCGAAATTAAACCCCGGCTTGTGGAATCCATAAGGGCTGTTATAGGTAAATCCCGAGGTATAACTCCCCAGTTTGCCGATGTTCGGGATATTCGTAGGGACGATAAGGCAAAGCCTGAAGAAAAATCCTTCTCCATGCAGCCGGAGGAGACGGCGCGTTCCGAACACTCCCAACATTTGCAGGAAAGCTCGGGCATATACGGTGGGGAAATTTATCAGCAGCTATTCCATATGCCCAGCCCAGGGAATATGCAGCCCCAAAGCGGCTGCCCCGCTGATGCTGAGAAGAGAATTGAAAAATCAGAATTTGCCGGCCAGCAGCAGCGGTTTTTTGCTGAACAGCAGGCGGATAACTGCGGCGATATCAGCTACTCATCCCTTGTCCCCCTTGGTCAGTTTGCCGGTACATTCCTGATCTGCAGCGGAGGAGAATACCTTTATATCATCGATCAGCACGCAGCTGCTGAACGTATCTTGTACGAAAAGATAGCGGCAAAAGCCAGCCAATCCTCGGGAACAAGCTCCCAGTTGGCTGTACCCATTGCCCTGGAGCTTAGCGCAAAAGAAGCTATTTCCCTTACCGATCTGGTTCTGCAGCTCAGGGATTATGGTTTTATCCTGGAGCATTTCGGGGAGAATACATTTATCATCAGAGGTGTGCCTGTATGGTACGACGGAGATGATCCCGAACAACTGCTCAGGCTTTTTCTGGATGAGCTGGAAAACGACAGCGCCGACCTGAGCAGAATGCGCAAGGATGAGTTATTTATGGCAGCATGTAAACAGGCGGTAAAGGCCAACCGTTATCTTACGCCTGCAGATATCAGCTCTTTGCTGGCCGGGCTTGACCAATGTGTTAATTCCGCAACCTGCCCCCATGGCCGGCCTTTGGCCATCCGTATCAGCCGCAGCGAAATCTATAAACGCTTTTTGCGGGGCGGCATATAATATTAAAGAAGGATAAGCTGGTGAAAAACAATCCTACCATCCTTGTTCTGGTGGGGCCTACTGCCTGCGGCAAAACAGCCCTGTCATTAAAAATTGCTCAAAAATTTTCCTGTGAAATAATCTCTGCTGATTCCATGCAGGTATACCGGGGTATGGATATCGGTTCGGCCAAATTGCCTTCGGCAGAGCGTTGCGGTATACCCCATCATTTGCTTGATGTGGTAGATCCAGACCGGGGGTTCAGCGTTGCTGATTTTTACAAACTGGCGGATAATGCCATCCAGGATATACTTTCCAGGCATTTGCTGCCTTTGGTTTGCGGCGGTACCGGTCTGTATATCAATTCTCTGGTGTATCCCTGTAATTTCAGCGATCAGGTGGATACTGATCCTGCTATACGGGAAAGGCTGAATGTGGAATTTGCGGCAGACGGCGGTGAAATGATGCATCAACGTCTGAAAAGTATAGATTCCAAGGCAGCTGCGAGAATACACCCCAATGATTCCCGGCGTCTTATCAGGGCCTTGGAGGTCTACGAGATCAGCGGCAGACCTGTCAGCGCTTTTCACCAGGAAAACCAGCCCTTAAAGTATACGCCTGTAATGATCGGGCTGACCGCTCCCCGGGAGCTTTTATACAAGCGCATTGATGACCGGGTGGATCAGATGATGGCAGAGGGCTTTCTGGCTGAGGTACGGCAACTGCTGGATGACGGGTTAAAGAGAGAAGCTGTTTCCATGCAGGGTCTGGGGTATAAGCAACTGGCAGCTTATCTTGAGGGCGAGTGTGATTTGGATCATGCAGTTGACATGATTAAGCGGGACACCCGCAGATTTGCCAAAAGGCAGCTGACCTGGTTTAAGCGGGATCAGCGCATCAAGTGGTTTTCCATAGACCAATATCCGGAGGAGGGAGATTTGGTAAACGCAGTTTTTTCCTGGGCCGGCGAAAAATTAAAGGGGGTATAGTATGCAGCAATGCGGATTACAGGAGCTTTACCTCAATGAGCTGAGAAAGGAAAAACTCTCTGCTACGTTTTTTCTCGTTAACGGATTTCATATGAAAGGCAAGATACAGGCTTTTGACAGTTTTACGGTACTTCTGCTTTGCGGTACACAGCAGGAATTGCTTTTCAAGCACGCTATAAGTACTGTAATTCCAGAGAGGCCGGTAAGCATCCCGTGGGAAGAGGAATACACGCAGTGAAAAAACAGACCGGTTCCGGTCTGTTTTCCTTTAATAATAATTTGCTATTTACACTGGTTTATAGTAAGATTTATTGTATATTTAAAATAAAGGCAAAATAAAGGCTTGGTGAACTATGGAATCTTTGATCGCCGCGGCCAGGCAGGATATGGAAGCATATGCTCCATATGCGGAAAAGATCGCGGAAGAAAATTTTATCAGGATAATTGACGGTTTCAGGGAAGAAAAAGTAAGCTCGCAGCATTTCGCCCCCACAACAGGCTATGGCTATGACGACATGGGCCGGGATAAGCTGGAGATGCTGTATGCCCGGGTATTCGGTACACAGGATGCCCTGGTGCGCCAGCAGATAGTTTCCGGCAGCCATGCCATAGCGCTGGCCCTGGCAGGTAATCTTCTGCCAGGGGATGAACTGCTGCTGCTTGGTATGCCCTATGATACTCTGCAAACTGTGGTGGGTATCAATCATGCCGGTCCGGGCAGCCTGGCGGAATACGGGGTACGCTGGCGTGTATATGATCTGGATTTTGACAATCCCGACCCTGCCGATATCTGTCTGTCGCTAAGGCCGGAAACCAAAATGGTTTCCCTGCAGCGTTCCTGCGGTTACAGCAGCCGCCGCTCTTTGCCTGTTGAGGTTATCGGCAAGATAATAAAAGCAGTTAAACGCGTGCGCCCGGATATCATCTTTTTTGTAGATAACTGCTACGGCGAGCTGGTGCAGGAATGTGAACCCAGCCATTTGGGCGCTGATCTGATGGCAGGGTCGCTGATCAAGAATCTCGGCGCGGGGATCGCGCCGGGCGGCGGATATGTGGCCGGTAAAAGTGAATATGTGCAAAGAGCTGCAGTCCGGCTTACTGTGGCAGGTGCAGGTAAAGAGCTTGGGCCTTCCCTTTGCGGCAACAGATTAATGTATCAATCCCTTTATTTTGCACCTCAGATAGTCAGGGAAGCGGTTTTGGGAGCGGTTTTCACCTCCTCGCTGCTGCAGCGGCTGGGTTTTGATGTTAAGCCTGGGCCAGAGGAGATCAGGGCAGATATTATCCAGACCATAGCTATGAATGACAGCGAGCATTTGCAGGCCTTTGTGCGGGGTATTCAGAAATATTCTGCAGTTGACAGCTTTGTTGCGCCAGAGCCCTATCTGATGCCGGGATATGACAATGATGTTATTATGGCCAGCGGCAGCTTTATTGCCGGTTCTTCCATTGAACTTTCAGCCGATGCTCCCCTGCGCGAGCCTTATCTGGTTTTTATGCAGGGCGGTCTTAACAGATATCATGTTATTTACGCTGTTAGCAACACTATTAAAGATATGCGCCGGCTGGGATTGCTGTAATTTGTATACAAAATCGTTTTTAAGCTAGGAAAAAACTGTTTGATAGTGTATAATGATAAAAAGGATGGGTATTTTACCCGCTGTTTTACTGTTGTATTATTAATAAAACAATAATAAAACCAGGAGATATGAAATGAGTTATCTGGAAAAGCAAAGCATTACCGATATTGATGTTTCCGGCAAAAAAGTGCTGGTACGGGTGGATTTTAATGTGCCGATCAAGGACGGCGTCATAAAAGACGATACCCGTATAGCTGCTGCTGTGCCTACTATAAATTATCTTTTGCAGCATGGGGCCGGGGTCATTCTTATGTCCCATCTGGGACGTCCTAAAGGGCAGGTCAAGCCAGAGCTTACTTTGGCTCCGGTGGCCGCAAGGCTTTCGGAAATACTGGACATGCCTGTGGAATTCTCCCAAGACTGCATAGGCAGCGAGGCGGAAAACGCTGCCGCCTCTTTGGATTGCGGTAAGGTATTGCTTCTGGAAAACCTGCGTTTTCATCCGGAAGAGGAGAAAAACGATCCTGAATTTGCCCGTGCTCTGGCTTCCTTAGCTGATATTTATGTTAATGACGCTTTTGGCGCCGCCCACCGCAGCCATGCTTCTACGGAAGGCGTTGCCCGCTATATCCCTGCAGTTGGCGGACTGCTGATATCAAAAGAGATAAAAGCGCTGGGTATGGCCATAAGCGAACCGGTAAGGCCATATATTGCCATAATCGGCGGTGCCAAGATCTCCGACAAAATACTTGTTATAGAAAATCTGATCAAAAAAGTGGATAAATTGCTGATAGGCGGCGGCATGGCCAATACTTTTCTGGCTGCTTCTGGCTACAATCTGCAAAAATCTCTGGTTGAAGAAGAAAGGCTTTCTTGGGCCAGAGAACTGCTGGCTACAGAGGAAGCGAAAAATAAGCTGCTTTTACCGGTAGATCTGGTGGTTGCCGACAGGTTTGCGCCGGACGCCGAACATAAAGTATGCACCCCGGACTATATTCCCGAGGGTTGGATGTCGCTGGATATTGGCCCTAAAACCGCTGAATTATTTGCCGAAGCAGTAAAAAATGCCGGCACTATTGTCTGGAACGGCCCTCTGGGTGTCTTTGAAATGGATGTTTTTGCCAATGGTACCATGGCCATGTCAGGCGCATTGGCCGATTCTGCTGCCTTTACCATTATCGGCGGCGGTGATTCTATTGCGGCGGTACATAAAGCCGGCGTTGCAGATAAGATCGATCATATAAGCACAGGGGGAGGAGCTTCCCTAGAATTTCTGCAGGGAAAGATTCTGCCCGGTATTGCCGCACTTGCTGATAAATAACTACGGGTTAGCTGCATTTTAGAAAGGAAGGTATTTTATGATGACGAGCCAGCGGCAAAAAATATTTGCCGCCAACTGGAAGATGAACATGTCGGCTGAAGAAGCGGAGTCTTTTATTCAGGAATTTCTGCAGGCCGACCGTCCTGCGGATGCCAAAATACTGATTTTCCCGCCAGCGCTGTATCTTTCTCTTTTGTCCCAGCTTACCAGAGACAGTATGGTTACCATAGGTGCTCAGAATATTTATTGGGAACGCTACGGAGCTTTTACCGGGGAAATATCTGCCCCCATGGTTAGGGGTTCCGGAGCAGGATATGTTATCTGCGGGCATTCCGAGCGCCGCCATATCTTTAATGAAAGTTCAGAAATGGTCACTCGCAAGGCCAGAGCTGCCCAGGCTGAGGGCCTTATTCCCGTTATATGTATTGGCGAGACTTTAAAGGAACGCGAGGCTGGGGAGACCCAGGAGGTTTTGCAAAGCGATACCTTAAGCTCGCTTGCGGCAGTAGCGCCGGATAAAAATATCATTATTGCCTATGAGCCGGTTTGGGCCATCGGCACCGGACTGACCGCCAGCCCTGCCGATGCTCAGGCTGCCATTTCCTTTATCAGAAAACAGATCCGTGAGTTGTGGGGAGATATTGCTGATGATATTCATATACTTTACGGCGGCAGCGTAAAGCCTTCCAATATCAGGGAGCTTATGGCCTGCCCGGATATTGACGGCGCGCTGATCGGCGGCGCTTCCCTGGAAGTTGAGAGTTTTCTGGAAATAATCAGGAACGGTATCAGATAATGGCAGAAAACAAAAAACCTTTGGTATTGATGATCCTGGATGGCTGGGGTATGAAAGAGGGCGGCGAAAACGACGCCCTTTCCGTAGGTGATGTGTCAGAGTTCGATCATCTCTGGAACACCTATTCCCACACCAGTCTGGCTGCGTCAGGTTTGGCTGTGGGTCTACCGGAAGGGCAGATGGGCAACAGCGAGGTAGGTCATACCAATATCGGCGCTGGCCGCATAATATATCAGGATTTTACCAAAATAAGCATGGCTGTGGCTGATGGCTCCATAATGGATAACCCGGCCTTTATCCGGGCGTGTGATAATGTAAAACAGCATGACAGTTCCCTGCATTTGATGGGGCTGGTTTCTGATGGCGGCGTACACAGCCACATAGACCATTTGCTGGCATTGCTGCAGATGGCAAAAAAGCAGGGATTAAACAAGGTATTTATCCACTGCTTTACCGATGGCAGGGATACCGCTCCGGCCATAGCCGGCGGCTATATTAAAAAAATTGAGGAAGCCTGCTCTTTTACGGGGGTTGGCAGGATAGCGACCGTATGCGGTCGTTTTTATGCCATGGACAGGGATAAGCGCTGGGACAGGGTAGCCCGTGCTTATGAGGCAATGGTTTATGGTAAGGGTCATACCTGCACTGATGCCATGACTGCGGTGGAGGATTCTTTAGATGCAGGAATTACCGATGAATTTATCGAGCCCATCGTCATCATTGATCAAGAAGGCAGCCCGGTAGGGCTGATTCGGGATAATGACAGCGTTATTTTTATCAATTTCCGTAATGACCGGGCCAGAGAGATATGTCATTCTTTAGTTGACCAGGATTTCAACGGATTCTTCCGGGGCGATGCTCCTCCACGTATCATGCTTACTACCATGACCTCTTATGATGATACTCTGGAGTGTGACGGCATAGCCTTTCCGCCTGAAAAACTTGATAATATTCTGGGACATGTTCTTGCTGACCAGGGCCTTAAGCAGCTGCGCCTGGCGGAAACTGAGAAGTACGCTCATGTGACATTTTTCTTCAACGGAGGCGAAGAAGCCCCGGAAACAGGTGAAGATCGCATTTTGATACCATCTCCTTCTGTGCGCACATATGATCTGCAGCCGCAGATGAGCGCAGAAGCTGTTTGCACTGCATTGGTTGATGCTATAAATTCCCAGCATTACGATGTTATAATCATTAATTTTGCCAATCCTGATATGGTGGGCCATACAGGCGTAAGGGATGCGATTATTGCGGCTGTATCCTATGTTGACAAATGCGTAGGCAGGGCTGCCAGAGCCGTACTTGCTCTTAACGGTACTTTATTGATAACAGCGGATCACGGCAATGCTGAAAGAATGGCGGAAAACGGTGTACCTATGACAGCTCACACAACAAACAGAGTTCCTTTTATTCTTGTTAATGACAGCATGAAGAACATTGATTTACGGGAAGGAAAATTGTGCGATATAGCTCCTACCGTTCTTGAATTGCTTGGCATAGCCAAACCTGTGGAAATGACCGGAACCAGCCTGCTCAGCCAGGCGGACTGACGGCATTAATATTTTATTGTTTTACCCTAAGGAGGTACATAATCAATGAGCGTTATTACAGACGTCCACGCAAGAGAGATACTGGATTCCCGGGGAAATCCCACTGTAGAGGTGGAAGTTACTTTGGCTTCCGGCGCTTTTGGTCGCGCAGCGGTTCCTTCCGGAGCTTCTACGGGAGTTCATGAGGCGGTGGAGCTTCGTGATGGTGATAAATCCCGCTATCTGGGAAAGGGCGTTCTGCAGGCCTGCACCAATGTGGATACTATAATCGCTCCTGCCCTGCGGGGAATGGATGCTCTGGACCAGGCACTTATAGACCGTACCATGATCGATCTTGACGGCAGCGACAACAAAGGCAATCTTGGAGCCAATGCTATCTTGGGCGTTTCCATGGCTGTTGCCCGAGCGGCCGCCGATTATCTTGAGATACCCCTTTACCGTTATCTGGGTGGCTCCAATGCCAAAACCATGCCTGTGCCTATGATGAATATTCTCAACGGCGGCAAGCATGCGGATAATAATGTTGATATACAGGAATTCATGATAATGCCTGTTGGCGCCGGCAGCTGGGCCGAGGCTCTTAGGATGTGTACTGAGATATTCCATAATCTGCGCGCTGTTTTAAAAGACAGGGGATATAATACGGCAGTCGGCGATGAGGGCGGTTTCGCGCCGGATCTTAAGTCAAATGAAGAGGCTTTGGAATGCATAGTCCTGGCTATTGAAAAGGCCGGTTATGTTCCCGGCCAGCAGGTACGTATAGCCATGGACCCTGCTTCCAGTGAGATGTATAAGGATGGTTATTATGATCTGGCCGGCGAAGGCCGCCGTCTTAACTCCGCCCAGATGATCGATTTTTATGCGGATCTGTGCGAC
>CAKQQU010000052.1 GCA_934271085.1 uncultured Bacillota bacterium
TATATGGCTGCCCGGAAAGCCTCAAAAAAAGTTATAAATTTTTTTGTCGTGGGCTTGACATACGGGTGGCGCAGATAGTAAGGCGATATATCCTGCCCCATATTAACGGCGTGAACAACTATTTGATTGCGGCAAACGGTCGCCCCCATCTGCCGATCCATAGCGCGTTTAAAAGACAGCCAGCTGCGGCGGTACAACTGCAGATTCCAGTTTTTGCTGCCACCAAACACAAAGCCCACTCCCCTGCCCTTTGCCAACAGCAGATCATGGAGCAGTTCAGGAATTATCACCATGCGCACTCCGGCGCTAGTTTTGGGGCTGCCTATTCTGCCATCCTCTTTGACCGCAGAGCGAACGGTAATAATATCCTTTTTTAAATCTACATCGTTCCAGGTAAGAGCGCGAACTTCGCCCGGGCGCATACCTGTACAAAACATCACCGCAAAAAACAGGCTTTGTTTTGTTTTGCCAATAGTGCTGACCAGCCCCAAACGCTCTTCCCCGGTCAAAGATCGACGGCTATGTTCTTCGAATTTGGGCTTTTTAAGACCGGCTGCCGGGTTTACCTGGATGATATTATCCTCATAGGCTGTTTTCATGCAGGATCTAATGAAAGTATAAGCTTTATTGACACTGGATTTGCTTTTGCCAATCAGCTTGTTTAGGCACTTTTTGATATGAGTAGGCTTGATCTCTGATACAGCCAACTGCCCCAGATCATCAATAAAGGTTTTGTGGGCTATCCGGCAGATTATTTCATAATTTTTAGCGTCTGTAGTGGTCTTTTGATAAGTTTCCAACCATTCTTCCGCCCAGCGCTTGAATGGAGTTTTGTTGTTAAAGGACAACAGCCCATTTTCATATTCCCAGCGGGCTTTATTTTTCTTTTCCTCAGCCTCCTTTTGAGTTTTCCCGTAAAATTTGAGCATTTTCTTCTCCCCGGAAGGCATAATAACGCTCAAATATGCATAATAATATTTGGACATAAAATTGCACTCCTTAATCTTGATTTTTGGAGTGCAATTTGGTACACTAAACATGCGTTGGTAGTGTATTCTTTTACACTCCTTATCTTTGCCCTCTCTGGTATTGCCGTACCGGGGAGGGTTATTTTATTGGTAAATATATTTATGGGACTTCTGTTTGCATGCCGGTTTCAGGGTCAAGCATAACAGCCGGTTTTTCTCTATCACTGGCATAGGGGTCAAGCCCATATTTTTTCATTAGCTCAGATAATGCGCCCATATCTTTGTCCTTTGTTTGTTCTTCGCAATCGCAGCTTGCTGTGAGTTTTACTATGTTGTAGTTATTTGATTTCTATTAGGCTATTATAAATGTTTTCTTCCATTTCTTTTTGCTGGGAAGCAGTTAATTTATCAGAAGTACGAATAACAATAGTTCCAACTACTGAATGAGAACCACTACTTAATATACCAGCACCATCAAAGGCGGCAAGGTATTCGTTTCTTTTGTTGGCATCCTCGACAGTTGGATAGACCTCAATAGCTCCTCCTGCTAAAGTTCCCTTGTCAACAATAGTATTTCCGTATACTTCGGATTGGTCAATTAAATCAGAAGCAAAATATACTGTAGCAGTATAGCCACCTTGTTTGTTTAGATTTCCGTTCGGGTCGTTATCCTCGGTTACTGCCTCCATCCCGGAAATATTAGGCAGACCCGTTAAACGCTCAACAATGAACGCTTCCTTTGGATTTGTAACTTGCTGCATTTGTTGTATGCTCTTGGAAAGAGCATCATTAGCGGATTGAAGCTTAGATAAAACTTCTGTACAATCAGCGGTTTTTAATAGATCTTCGGTAGTTGCTATTATTTCCTCTGTTTTGGATGGAATTTCAGGGATTTCTACAATCTTAGTTTTTGCTTCCGTAATAACTGTTGTGGCATTATCGAGAGTTGCTGTATCAAGAGGTGGGGTTTCTGAGTCAACCAATGCCTGCAGCTCAGAAATGGAAGTTTGAATATCTAAATTATTTTTTTCCACCGTAGATACTGCTTCATTAAAGCCAGCAATTGCTTTTTCTTTCTCTTCGTTGGTGCAGCCTGTAAAGCAGAAAATAACGCTCAAGACTAACACTAAAAGTAATGAAATTTTCTTCATAATTGTTTCCCCCTATGTATATCCAATTAATACTTAATCAAATGTTTATTTATTTGATAGCCCAGGAATTTCCACAATTCTGGCAGATACAAACTTTTTCGTTTTTATATTTAACTTTTTCAGTGCCTTTTGATTTCTTCCAAACCAGATTGGACATACCAAAAGTACAAACAGCAGTCAACCCACGAGCTGCATTATTGAGATTGCCGCCTAACCCGGTTCCGTGTTTTCTGGTTCGTCCGCTTACCTGTTCCATTTGAATAGTAACATTATCGCTTCCGCATTTAGGGCATTGCATTTAGATATACCTCCTTAATTATTTTGTATTAAATTATAATTCGTAAATTGTTTCTCCATTAAAAATTACAGCCACTATTGCCCCATCTGCGCTTTTTATGAAGAAGATATGATCTAGATCCGGTGTCAGCATGTTAGTTGATTCACTTGAAGCGCGGATTTGTTCAACCATTTCAGCATATATATCAGGGGCTTGGTCGTTTACATCAAGGATTCCGGAAAAAGGAGTTCCTCCTACAGCAACGGTTTCAATAACTATTGTTTTATTTTCATTAAATTTTATTTCATAATTTTCTTTATCATCGTCATCGATAAGAGTTTGTATAAAATCAATGGAGAATTGCGACGGAACCTTCACCCCTGCTGCCAATAATGCTTCATAATTTGCTTGTGCTGCCAATAATGCTTCATAATCTGCTTGTACTTCTTCATAATTCATTTGCAGATCATCATAGTCGGATTTTAACGCATTATAATCTTCTTGAGATACACAGCCAGACATAGCAAACACCAAACCAAGAGCTAATAACACGATCAGTATTCTCTTCATAGCCTTCTCCTTTAATAAAATATAATTTTAAGAATATCAACTTCTTTATACCTAAAACTTTGCTCTTAACTCTACTACTTTGCCTAAAATCTGGACAGGCAGCTTTTGTACTTCCTCCGCAGAATAAAACATCGGCTCGTAGGCCGGATTATTGGGTATCAACATCAGACCTTCGGGTCTTTTTTTTATGCGCTTAACCGTGGCTTCATCTCCATTGACGAGGACTACTGCCATATCTCCGGTTTCGCAGTTGCATTGGCGGCGCACTATAACCACATCGCCGGTATGGATGCGCGGCTCCATGCTATCACCTTTTATCCGCAGGGCAAAATAATCGCCGCTTGCCGCCATTTCCGGGCTTATTTCCTCGTAATCTTCTATATCCTCGATAGCCTCTAAGGGAACCCCTGCCGCCACAGCTCTCAGCACCGGTATCCACTTGCTGCCGGGTACGGAAGGCGTGGGGCTGTCCATAGTGGCTTGTCTGCCTAAAAGGTAATCAACAGAGACATTAAAATAATCAGCGATTTTATTTAGAGAGACCTGATCTGGCTCACGATTACCATTTTCCCAATTACATACAGTATTTTGGGCAACACCAATTATTTTTCCGAGTTTTGCCTGGCTGATATTTGCTGTTTTTCTTAGTTCAGCAATTCGATTCATAATAACTCCTCCTAATAGGGCAAGAGTATCGCAACAAGAGATATAATGCAATATTTCTCATATTTTATCTCGAAAAGAGATTAACAAAGGGCATTGTTCCAACTGTAATTATCCCATAAAGAGATAATTTTCTTTCAGGTGGTGAGATAATTGAGATTAAAAATATTTCGCGAACAAAATGGTTTAAAGCAGTAAGAGCTTGCTTTGAAAATGGGAGTAGAGCAAAATACTATTTCCCAATGGGAATCTGGCGAAAGATTGCCTCGAGCGGACAAGCTCCCCCAGCTGGCAAAGATCAGGAACGTAAAGCAACAGCCGGGATAATTACTTTTATTACTGCATTTATTTTAAGAGAAACATGGTGGAACCTTGAATATTCATACCTATTACGGCTATCATTCGGAATGGAAAGGGCGTCTTCTTTAATGGCACTTATATTTGTTTTGGGATACCTACAGTTGTTTGTATAGGCGTTAACAAATTCCCCTGCATAATTATTGACAATAGCTTTATAGCGGTTTTAGGATAGGACTTCCCGGAGATAATTATAGGCTATTTTCTTATCTGGTATTTGGCAAGGACGGTACTTGTGCTATAATTATAGTCAGCGGCGGTATGTGATTGCCGCAGCGGTACAGTCATTAAAAAATATATTAAGGTCTGGTGGCCTGGAAAGGATAGCTTATGGATAGCAAACTGAAGATTTTCAAGGAAAAACTGGCAACAGCCGGTTTTGACGCCATGTATGTTACCAATGGTTCCAATGTGCGGTATCTCAGCGGTTATATGGGTGCAGATGCAGTGCTCTTTATTTCTCAAAAAAATAATTACCTTATCACCGATCACCGCTTTACCGAGCAGGCAGAGCGGGAATGCGCTGATTTTATGGTGATCCCCCATCTGCTGCCTTCGCCAACTGTGCCTCAGCTGACAGAACGGTTTTGTGCCGAGGAAGGTGTGCATAAGCTGGCTTTTGAGAGGGATGATATGCTTTATGGAGATTATGAGGCCCTGCGAGCCGCTTTGCCTGAATCGGTGGAGATGGTTCCCTGCAGCGGTATAATTGAAGATATTCGTTATGTTAAATCCGCCGATGAGATAGAGATGCTGCGTAAGGCCTGCGCAGCTACAGACAGGGTTTTTGCCGGTATATGCAAATTTCTGCGGCCCGGGCTTACTGAAAAGGAAGTGGAGCGGGAGCTGCTTTATGCTATTATGGGCGAGGGCTGTGACAGCAGCTTTCCCGTTATCATAGCTTCGGGCGATAACGGTTCGCTGCCTCACGCCATCCCAAGTGATAAAAAGCTGGCCAAGGGAGAATTTGTCACTATGGATTTCGGCTGCATGTATAAAGGGTATCATGCCGATATGACCAGAACAGTATATCTGGGCAAGCCTGATCTTAAGGCCCAGGAGATATACGCTATGGTGCTGGAGGCCAAAAACCGCGCTCAGGCTTTGGTAAAGAGCGGTGTGCCCTGCAAAGACGTGGACGCTGCTTCACGGGATTATTTTAAGGAAAAAGGGTACGGAGATAATTTCAAGCATGGACTGGGCCATGGAGTCGGGCTGGATATACACGAAGCTCCCAGGCTCAATACTACCAGCAGCCAGATCCTGAAAAGCGGTTGCCTGGTGACCATAGAGCCGGGCCTTTATTTCCCCGGCTGGGGCGGCATCCGTATAGAGGATACTGTTTTGGTGACCGATGATGGTTTTGAAGATATGTTTACCAGCACTTGCGATCTTGTTTGTATAGATTGCTAGGGCTGCGTATAGCGATTTTCGGATATACTGGCATAAGCAGAATAATTATGCGGCAGGAAGGTCTCTTCCGGCATAAACCGGGCAAAATAGCTGATAAGCAGTATTGCTGACTTATAGGAGGGGCAACAGTGTCCGAAGAACAGATAAAGGATTTAAGGATGCGTAAGCTCTCCCATATGCTTAGGCTGACAGATGACGATCAGCTGGCCGACCTGGTGGAAGGGATAATAGGTGAGGAGGCGGACGGAGATTTTCTGCAGTCTCTTTATCTGGAATTCCTCCGGGGGGAGCAGGCAGGGGAGTACGGTTCTTTTGATGACTATCTGCAGCGGGTAGCCGTTTACCTTAATGATCTTTTGGGAATTGATCCTGATGATTTTCAGCCGCAGGGTTTTGCCGGTGATGACGGCGATTTTTGAACGGTGTATTTTATCCCGTGGTGTTTAGCCAAAAAGTTAAAAAACAGAGCCGGCTTTTAGGCCCGCTCTGTTTTTGTTTTTATGTAAAGCGCCTGTTAAAACAGTAATAATATAAACTTAGAACGCCTTGCCATTGCAGCCCAATACATCAATAAGCTTGTGCATGACCATTTTTTTAATGTTTTCCCTGGCAGGCTTCAGATATTGCCGGGGATCAAAATGATCCGGATGCTCGTTAAGATAAGATCTTACTGATGCCGTCATGGCCAGGCGCAGATCAGAATCTATGTTGATCTTGCATACCGCCATACTGGCCGCCTGACGCAGCATGTTTTCGGGAACACCGATGGCATCAGGCATATTGCCGCCGTTTTCGTTAATGATTTTAACGTATTCCGCAGGTACGGAGGAAGCTCCGTGAAGAACGATAGGGAATCCGGGAAGGCGGCGTGATACTTCTTCCAGAATATCAAAACGCAACTGGGGTTTGGTTCCCGGTTTGAATTTGTAGGCTCCGTGGCTGGTGCCGATGGCAATGGCCAGGGAATCCACTCCGGTGCGGTCAACAAATTCTTCTACTTCTTCCGGACGGGTATAGGAGGAATCCTCTGCAGATACATTGACATCATCTTCCACTCCTGCCAGCCGTCCCAGCTCGCCCTCAACAACAACACCATGGGCATGGGCATATTCCACTACCTTGCGGGTCAGCTCCACATTATCATCGAAAGGGAAATGGCTGCCGTCGATCATCACAGATGTAAAACCGCCGTCAATGCAGGATTTGCAAAGCTCGAAACTGTCTCCGTGATCCAGATGCAGACATATGGGCAGTCCTGTCTCAATGATAGCCGCTTCCACCAGTTTCATAAGATAAGTATGGCTGGCATATTTACGGGCGCCGGCGCTTACCTGCAGGATAAGAGGGGACTGGGTTTCTTTGGCAGCTTCGGTAATTCCCTGTATTATCTCCATATTATTGACATTGAAAGCGCCTATGGCATAGCCTTCGGCATAGGCTTTTTTAAACATTTCAGTAGAGGTGACGAGTGGCATGGAAATACCTCCTTGATTATGCGGATTATCTTTTGGTATACTTCATTTTCATATTCACCACGGATCTTTATTATCCTTCATTATTCTTTTAATCTTGCGTTTGACAAAATCCAGCAGCAATTTACGGCAGATAAAGAAGAACAGTATTATTCCCACCAGGCCCTCTGCCACAAATATCCGGTTTACCAGGGTGGCGAAAGGTACTGCCAGTGCCAACAGGCTGCCGCTGCCTGCCATCAGCAGCACTGTCAGGGAATAACGCCGGCTTTTTTCCCGGTTTATGCGGGAGGCCGCTGTCCAAAGCAGGGGACAGGCTGTTGTAAACACAGCGGCAAAAATGATGATACCGAATACGGCTGCCAATGCCGGGCTAAGCCCTGCCGCCAATACCAGGTTGGGTATCTGAGTTCCTGTGATCTGGGGCAAAACGCTTATCAGGGCAAAGGCCATCAATAAACAGATGGAGGCATACAACAGTACGCCGATACTTTGACCGGCCATTATTTTTTTAGCTCCGTATTCTTCTCCCAGTTCCGCCATTAGACCTGACATGATAAGCAGATTCATGCCGCCGTTAAGCAATGCCGAAAGCCACCATTTATTTGCCGACTTTAAAAGCGCGATCCTTCCCTCATCAATAAGCTGAAGGTTTTCCGGCAGGCTGCTGCTGTTGTGCAGCAGGGTCACTATGCCGGTAAACAATACTAAAGCAGCCAGAAAGGGGCCGATGCGGCTGATAATATTTACAAGTTTGTTAAGCCCCAGACATACTGTAATTACAGTAAAAATGGTCATGGCAGCCACTCCGGTCCAAAGAGGCAGCCCATATTGCTGATTCAGCGCAGAGCCGGCGCCGGCCAGCATAACTACATAGGAAAGCAGGGCGAAGGCTGCTGTTAGCCAACAGAAGATTTTTCCTGCCTTTGGGCCGGCGAAAAATACGAATATGGCGTCCTTATTATCGCCGCATTTTTCGCCGGCGTAAGCAAACCCGCTGTTTGCTGTAATAAGGATAAGGGCGGTAAGCCCGGCTGCGGCTATAGCGTTTTTCCCGAAAGGAACGAAATACTGCATTATCTCCTGCCCGGACGCAAAACCGGAGCCGATAAGATAAGCCAGGGCTGCCCCGATAAAAGTAAAGGTTCCGGGCATTTTATTCTTGGCGATAATGCGCTCACTCCCTTCGGTTCTGCCAGTTGATTACAGATTTTTTGTATATATCTGTATATAGTATATGCTTCGGGACTTTATTTTAAGTATAAAACCCCAATAAACGGTTGCTATTTTCCTCGGAAAGTGATAAAATAATCGACTGTGATTTTAGGTTGCAGGAGAGTTTGCTTAAGGAGAATCATTTTGAAAGAGATATCTAATATTCGTAATATCGCTATTATTGCCCACGTTGACCACGGTAAGACCACCCTGGTGGATCAGATGCTCAAGCAAAGCGGCGTTTTCAGGCAGAATCAGGCAGTTGCCGAGCGCGTTATGGATAACGGCGATCTGGAAAGGGAAAAGGGTATCACCATTCTGGCTAAAAACACCTCTGTAGTACGGGGAGATGTAAAGATCAATATCGTGGATACCCCCGGACATGCCGATTTTTCCGGCGAGGTTGAGCGTATTCTGAAAATGGTCAACGGCGTTCTGCTGCTGGTGGACGCTTTTGAAGGCCCAATGCCTCAGACCCGTTTCGTCCTCCAGAAAGCGCTGGAGATGAATCACCGGGTCATTATTGTTGTCAATAAGGTCGATCGTCCCGATGCCCGTCCGGAAGAGGCCGCCATTGAGACCATGGATCTGCTGGAAGAACTGCATGCCGGCGAAGAGCAACTGGACAGCCCTATCATCTACTGCTCCGCACGCAACGGACTTGCTTCCCTTGACCCGGACAAAATGGGCGAAAATCTTGATCCGCTGTTTGATACAATTATGGAGCATATCCCGGCGCCGGTAGCCGACCCGGACGGTCCGCTGCAGCTGCTGGTATCATCTGTGGATTACAATAACTTTGTCGGACGTATCGGTATAGGCAGGGTGGACAGAGGCAGCATTAAAGGAGCCCAGCAGGTCATGGTAGCCAATTATCATGATCCCGACCAGGCTTATCAGGGCAAGATAAATACCCTGTTTACCATTGAAGGATTAAAAAGAGTGGCGGTGGATGAAGGTACTGCCGGCGATATAGTCTGCTTCAGCGGTATCGAGAATATCAATATCGGCGATACCCTCTGCGCCCCGGAGCAGGTGGAGCCTATTCCTTTTGTTAAAGTGGGCGAACCTACCGTGGAGATGACTTTCTGCGTCAATGACAGCCCCTTTGCCGGACAGGAAGGTGATTATGTTACTTCCCGGCAGCTGCGCGACCGGTTGTATAAGGAATTGCTGAAAGATGTTTCCCTGAAAGTTTTTGATACTGACAGTACAGATGCTTTCCGGGTTTTGGGCAGAGGTGAGATGCATCTGTCCATTCTGATCGAGACCATGCGCCGTGAAGGTTATGAG
>CAKQQU010000053.1 GCA_934271085.1 uncultured Bacillota bacterium
TCAAGGCGGTCAAGTGCGTTTGGGCTTGACCGTCTTTCCCGTTTTTCTATCTCTCCGGCACTGTTCCCGCGAGAGTGCCGTTTTTCGCTCAAATTTTCCGGCTCTTGACTTGAAGAAAATGCAGATTTTCGAACAGAAAACGCTCCGGCGATACATTCCTCGTCCGGGGCGTTTTCTGTTTGCTGTATTCGATTTTTATCGGCTCTTGACCGCTTTTGCGTGTTACGGAATCGCAGGGCGGCTGTCCTTGTCATATTCTGCGGTTTTTTCGGTAGCCGCTACCGAAAAATACTCTTTGCTTCTTTATTAACCGTGTGCATTAAGGCATGGGATATCATGGTGTTTTACATAGTATTCCAGAAGAAAAAGAAGATTATGGGGCGCCGGAAATTTGGGGGATCTGCCAAAACCGCCGTTTACAGGGTCGTAACTTTTTTTATATATATCCACTGCGGATTCCAGTAATTTTTCTGGGGCAGGCGCGTTCCCCGGTTTTTGCGGCCTCAATTGCGCAGTGATCCGCTCTGCCTGATTAAGCAGGGGAGTACGGTCCTTGACCCACACTTCATGCACTGCCAGCAGTATTTCCGCAAAAGTGTTTTTGTCAAAATAGGTCCCGGCAAAAAACGGTTTCTGATCCGGAGTCATAAAAATGCTGGTCGGCCAGCCGCCATTGCCTGTAAATGCCTGGCATACCGTCATATAGATGCTGTCTATATCCGGCCGTTCTTCTTTGTCAACTTTGATGGAAACAAAGTAGCGGTTCAGGATATCAGCGATATTTTTGTCTTCAAAGCTCTCATGGGCCATCACATGACACCAGTGGCAGGTGCTGTAGCCGATGCTAAGGAAAATGGGCTTGTCTTCGGCTTTTGCCTTTTGAAACGCTTCTGCGCACCATGGATACCACTCCACCGGATTATCGGCGTGCTGCAGCAGGTACGGACTTGTTTCATGCTGTAAATGATTGCTCAAAGAAATCGCCTCCCAAAATTAAGCTTGCCGCAGCCGCATTTAAAGTATACCGTTTTAGGGAAAGTTTTTAATATGAATCTATTGGCTTAAATTATCGGCCGTAAAGCTTAGGAATAAGCGGGATTTTACTTATATTTAACTTTATTTTACTTTTGGGTTTAACATAATGGCTCTAAAATATGATTGTAAAACAAAAACGAGAAAGAGAGATGAATAAAATGAAAAAATTTAAAAAATTTGCAGGTTTTGTATTTGTTGGGATAATGTCTTTAATGATGCTTTCTGGTTGCGGTCAGTCGGAGGCAGCCGGTTCAGTGTCAACCGATGGTTCTACATCTATGGAAAAGGTCATTGGCGCCCTGGGCGAGGCTTTTACAGCAGAAAACCCGGATATTCCTTTTACTTACAATCCTACCGGTTCCGGCAGCGGTATCACCGCGGTTTCTGAGGGCAGATGCGATATCGGTCTTTCCAGCAGAGCTCTTAAGGATGAGGAAATTGCCAATGGGCTCATTGGTACTACCCTGGCTTATGACGGTATCGCTGTCATTGTTAACCCTGAAAATTCCGTTAGTGATCTGACCCTGGAGCAGATCGCAGCAATTTATACCGGCCAGATTACCAACTGGAGCGAAATTGGCGGAAATGATGCTGAGATAGTGCTTATTGGCAGGGAAGCCGGCAGCGGCACCAGAGATGGCTTCGAGTCTATTACCAAAACAGAGGATGCCTGCCTGTATCGCCAGGAATTGACGAGTACCGGAGATGTTATCGCCACAGTAGCGCAGAATCCGGATGCTATCGGTTATGCTTCTCTGGCATCTGTAAAGGATACTGTAAAGGTATTGGCCATTGACGGCGTTACGCCTACCGAGGCTGCGGTAAAGGACGGCAGCTATGTTATCCAGAGGCCATTTGTTCTGGTGACCAGGGCAGATGAGGAATTGTCGGAACCAGCCCGGTTATTCTTTGATTACATTACTTCCCAGGGTGCAAACGATATTATCAGTGCCGCAGGAGCAGTACCTGCCAATTAACACAGCTTAAAGGGGCTTGCATATATAACGCGCTTTTTTCGGGAGATGCCATATGAAGCAAAGTAAGGCAAACAGAAGAGTTTTTGAAAATATTGTACAGGGTATTTTCCTTGTACTGGGATTGGTCACTGTAGGCAGTGTACTGCTTATAACCGTGTACCTTATCGTGTCGGGTATACCGGCTATAAAAGAGATAGGTATAGTTAATTTCCTTTTCGGCACAGAGTGGAATTCCACAGCAGAAGATCCCAGCTTCGGCATTCTCCCGTTTATTTTAACTAGCATATATGGTACTGCTGGGGCGGTACTGCTGGGAGTGCCCATAGGATTTTTCACCGCCGTGTATCTGGCCAAGGCAGCGCCTCCCAGGGTAAAGACAGTGGTGGGGGAGGCGGTAAGCTTGCTTGCCGGCATCCCCTCTGTCGTTTACGGTCTTGTAGGTATGATGGTGCTGGTGCCGGCAATAAGGCGCATTTTCGATATTCCTGACGGAGCATCTTTACTGGCCGCTATTATCGTTTTGGCTATTATGATACTGCCCAGTATAATTAAAGTTTCCATTACGGCTTTGGAGGCGGTGCCAAAAGAATATGAGGACGCTTCTCTTGCGCTGGGAGCTACCCCTACGGAAACTTTCTTTCGCGTTTCCGTTCCGGCTGCCAAAAGCGGCATTGCTGCTGCTGTAGTATTGGGCGTTGGCCGGGCTATTGGCGAGGCCATGGCCGTTATGATGGTATCGGGTAATGTGCCGAATATGCCTTCTTTGTTCCAGAGTGTACGGTTCCTTACAACAGCAGTGGCAAGCGAAATGTCCTATGCAGGCGGTTTGCAGCGTCAGGCATTGTTTTCCATAGCGCTGGTTCTGTTCCTGTTCATTATGCTTATAAACGCGACGCTGAACTTCTTCCTGAAAAGGAATACGGAGAAGTGATATGGACAAAAAGATGACGAGAAAACGCAGGATGTATGGTCTGACAATGAATACCCTGATGTTTATTGCCACCGGCCTGACAGTAGCTCTGGTACTGTTTTTGCTGGTATACCTTCTTATTAAAGGTATTCCCAATATAACATGGGAGCTGCTGAGTACAAAGCCAAGCTATCTTTCGGGCAGCATCGGTATTCTCCCCGATATTCTCAATACTGTTTATATAGTGCTGGCAACGCTGCTTTTGGTACTTCCGCTGGGAGTGGGCGCCGCGATATATTTGACTGAATATGCGAAGAATAAAAAGATAGTAGGCATAATCGAATACGCTGCGGAGACCCTTTCCGGAATACCTTCCATCATTTACGGACTTGTGGGAATGCTGTTTTTTGTAAATTTTCTTGGGTTTAAAACCTCGCTGATCGCCGGTGCCATGACTTTGGTGATCATGAATCTGCCTACAGTTATGCGTACCACCCAGGAAAGCCTGAAAACAGTCCCCCAAAGTTACCGTGAAGGAGCGTTGGGGCTGGGTGCAGGCAGATGGCGGATGATACGAACAGTGGTACTGCCCAACAGCATTGACGGCATTATAACAGGATGCATACTTTCGGTGGGCCGTATTCTGGGGGAATCAGCGGCGCTTCTGTTTACTGCCGGTTTTGCCCATACGGTAAACGGTTTGTTTTCCGGGCTTACCAGTTCCGGAGCAACCCTTACGGTAGCGTTGTATGTATACGCAAAGGAGCAGGGAGAGTTTAATGTTGCTTTTGCCATAGGGGCAATACTGCTGATATTGACATTTGTTATTAATCTGTCAGCGTCGCTGGTAGGCCGCTATTACAGGAAAAGGAGAGCCAGATGAGTAATATTATTGATATTCATGATCTGTGTTTATGGTATGGTGCTTCCCAGGCTCTTAAAGATATAAGCATGAGTATACCCGAAAAAAGCATTACCGCGCTTATAGGGCCTTCCGGTTGTGGTAAGTCAACTTTTTTAAAAACTCTTAACCGGATGAATGATCTTATTCCCGGAGTTAATATAACCGGCAGGGTATTTTATCACGGCAAGGACATTTATGGGCCGGGTATGGATATAAACGAACTGCGCAAAAACATTGGCATGGTATTTCAAAAGCCCAACCCTTTTCCTATGAGCATATATGATAATATCGCTTACGGTCCGCGTACTCACGGTGTAAAAAACCGCGCAAAACTGGATGACATTGTCGAACGCTCTTTGCGCAGCGCTGCTATCTGGGATGAGGTAAAAGACAGGCTCAAAAAGAATGCTTTGGGACTTTCCGGGGGTCAGCAGCAGCGTTTATGTATTGCCCGGGCGCTGGCTGTGGAGCCGGATGTGCTCCTTATGGATGAACCAACAAGCGCCCTTGACCCTATTTCCACCGCGAAAATCGAAGAGCTTGCCGTTGAATTAAAGCAGAGTTATACTATTATTATAGTGACCCATAATATGCAGCAGGCTGTCCGTATCTCGGATAAAACGGCGTTTTTCCTTTTGGGCGATCTTATTGAGTACGACGATACGGAAAAACTTTTTTCCCAGCCGGAAGATAAACGCACCGAAGATTATATTACAGGGAGGTTCGGATAATGAGGAGCAGATTTGACCAGCAGCTTCATGAGCTGAACATTGAACTGATAAAAATGGGTGCGCTGTGCGAAAATGTTATTGCCATGTCCTCCAAAGCGCTGATGGACGGAGATAAGGCGCTTGCTGCCAATGTATCCGAGTTTGATGCTAAGATAGATCATAAGGAGCGCGATATCGAATCCCTGTGCATGAAGCTCCTGCTGCAGCAGCAGCCTGTGGCGCGGGATCTCAGAACTGTTTCTTCTGCCCTTAAAATGATCAGGGATATGGAACGCATAGGAGATCAGAGCGCTGATATTGCAGAGATAGTCACCATGGCCAATATTGCAGCTTCCGACGAGGCTTTGCATATCGGCGATATGGCCAGGGCAGTCATAAAAATGGTGACTGATAGTGTGGACGCTTTTGTAAAGCGTGATACTGCGCTGGCAAAGGCTGTAATAGAATATGACGATGTGGTGGACGGGCTTTTTGACGAGGTGAAAAAAGCCCTGGCCGCCCGTTTCCAGAACAGCAGTCAAATGGAATATGCCCTTGATATGCTTATGATCGCAAAATATTTTGAGCGCATAGGGGATCATGCCACCAATATCGCGGAAGAAGTGCTTTATTCCATCACCGGGGATAGGGGTGAAATAAGTTGATTTATATTGTTGAAGATGATGCCAATATCCGGGAGATGATGATATACACTCTTAAATCCACAGGTTTCGAGGCAGAGGGTTTTCCGGATTCCCAGCCCTTTTGGGAGGCAATGCACAGGCGGCAACCGGAACTTATTATCCTGGATATCATGCTTCCCGGGGAGGATGGCATTACGATTCTGGAAAGAATACGTAAATCCCCGGCGACTTTTGGTATACCTGTTATTATGGCAACAGCCAAGGGAACGGAGTATGATAAGATTCACGGACTTGACCTGGGTGCGGATGACTATTTGGCCAAGCCTTTCGGCATGATGGAAATGGTCTCCCGTATCCGGGCTGTTCTGCGCCGCTACGCCCCGAAAGCTGCTCCCCCGGAGCTTAATATGGGATCCCTTACTATGAACGACAGCGATCATATTGTAATATCGGATAACCGGCGTGTTGTACTGACTCTTAAAGAATACCAGATGCTGAAGCTGTTTATGGATAATCCGGGAAGAGTGTTTACCCGGGATGAGCTGCTTGAGAAGGTATGGGGTATGGATTATGACGGCGAGACCAGAACCGTGGATGTGCATATACGCACACTCCGGTCTAAGCTTGGAGTCTGCGGCGATTATATTGAAACCGTAAGAGGCGTTGGCTATCGTATGGAGGCAAAAGTTTAATGACAAAGCGAATCTTCAAATCCATGCTTATTGTTGCTTCCATGATCCTGATAGCCAGTTTTATCATCATTTTGGGTTTTTCGTATAATTATTATACAGGGGTTGCGGCGGATAGTATAAAAACTCAGACTGACCTCATAGCAAGGGCAGTGGAACTGGAAGGATCAGACTATCTTGACGGCCTTAACATGAAGGGCTACCGTGTTACCTGGATCAGCCCTGATGGGACTGTGCTGTATGATAGCGAAACGGATGCGGCATATCTGGAAAATCACAATGACCGTGAAGAGTTTATCGAGGCTGTTGATTCAGGATTTGGCGAAAGCTCCCGGTATTCCTCTACGCTGACGGAAAGAATGATATACTTTGCGCAAAGGCTTTCCGACGGCAGTGTTATCCGGTTGGCAAGCTCTCAAGGCACTGTTCTGCTGCTGGTGTTCAAAATGATTAGCCCGGTGTGTATAGTGCTTCTTATCGCGGTCATCCTTTCTATTGTGCTTGCTTCCCGTCTGGCAAAGCGCATAGTAAAGCCGCTTAATGCCCTGGATCTGGATAAACCGTTGGAGAATGAAACATACGACGAGCTTTCTCCGCTTTTGATGCGCATAGAGCATCAGCACCGGCAGATAAGGGAGCAGATGCGGGAACTGGAGCGCAAGCAGGAGGAATGGAATGTCATGACCGGTTGCATGAACGAAGGGATAATCCTGCTCTCCGAAAATAATGCAATTTTGAGCATTAATGAAAGCGCCGCCCGTATTCTGGGGGCGAGCGCTGACTGTGTGGGCCAGGATATGCTTTCTGTTTGCCGTAGCCTGGATACCCAGGAGCTGCTGGAACAGGCAAGCCAGGGTATCAAAACCGAAAAGATAGTAGAATTTTCCGGCGGGGAATACCAGTTGAATGCAAGCCCTGTTTGGGACGACGGAAAGGTAAAGGGTCTGGTGCTCCTGTTTTTTGATGTGACGGAAAAGGTACATTCAGAGCAGATAAGGCGCGAATTTACGGCCAATGTATCTCATGAGCTTAAAACTCCGCTTCATATCATTTCCGGTACGGCTGAGCTTATGAAAAACGGTCTGGTGGAGGCAGAAGATATGCCTGATTTTATTGACCGCATTTATAGCCAGTCGCAGCGGATGATCGCTTTGGTGGATGATATTATCGAGCTTTCCAGACTGGATGAGGGTATGGTAAGCGCGCCCAGGGATATCGTGCATCTCAAAACCACAGCTGAATATGTAGCGGCTCAGCTTGCTCCGGAAGCTGCCAAAGAAAACATCACATTGACCGTTAACGGCGATGACGGGGTTATCCGGGGCGTACCTACTTTGATCGGCGAGCTTATATATAACCTTTGCGACAATGCCATAAAATATAACCGGCCTGGCGGCAGGGTAGAAGTAACTGTTGAAGATAAGGCAAACCGGGTTGTGCTCAAGGTGGCCGATACCGGTATAGGTATACCTTCCGCCGACCGGCAGCGCATTTTTGAACGTTTCTACCGGGTAGATAAGAGCCGTTCCCGGGAGATGGGCGGTACAGGGTTGGGTCTTTCCATAGTAAAGCATGTGGCGAAGCTGCATGACGCAGATATTGAAATGACAAGCGTTTTGGACAAGGGGACTGTTTTTGTGGTATCCTTCCCCAAAGATGAATAAGAACATTGTAAGATTATATTGAGTGCGCCCTGACTTTTTAAAAAAGTCGGAGCAAGCTGCAGAATATCGCTTGCTCCGACGTGGTGCGGGTGACAGGTCTCGAACCTGCACGGTTTCCCTCCAGATCCTAAGTCTGGCGCGTCTGCCAATTCCGCCACACCCGCAAAGTATGTGCTTTTCATAAAAGCCAGCGTCTGTTATAATAATAAGGACGCCGTACCAAATAATTATAACGGATGCAGATGCAAAAGTAAATAGTTTTGGCGGCTCATTAATTGGGTATTGGAAAGGGCAATATATATGTCTGTCAAGTCTGATTTGCTATCTGAACTGGAAGCCTGCCGGGGGGAATATGTATCGGGACAGTCCCTGGCCGATGCTTTTGGCGTTTCCCGTGCCGCCGTATGGAAGGCTGTCAAATCTTTAATGGCAGAGGGATATCAGATAGATTCGGTTCCCCATAAGGGTTACAGTCTGGCTGCAGATTGCGATCTGATCTCTCCCCAGGCTATATTGCTGCACCTGCCTGAAGAATTTTCCGGTATGGATATCCGCGTGTTTAAAGAGGTGGATTCCACTAATAACGAGGCGAAAAGGCTGCTGGCGGCAGGAGGCAGCTTTCCTGCTTTGATCGTGGCCGGCGCGCAAAGTTCCGGCAGGGGACGTAACGGCCACAGCTTTTATTCACCTGCGGACAGCGGTCTTTATCTTAGTTTGGTCATGGAGCCGCAGACCAGTTTGGACAGATCTGCCGCTGTTACCACAATGGCTGCCGCAGCAGTTTGCCAGACAGTAAAAGAGCTTAGCGGATTGCAGCCCCAGATAAAGTGGGTAAATGATATATATTTGCATGGGAAAAAGATATGCGGCATTTTGACCGAGGCTGTTACTGATCTGGAAAGCGGCATGGTAAGCGGTATAGTAGTGGGGATAGGCGTTAATATAAGTACCTGGGACTTTCCGCCGGAGCTGCGGGATATCGCGGGAAGCATAGGCTGCAGAATCGACCGCAACAGGTTGGCGGCAGGGATAAGCGGCCGGCTTTTGGCATATTGGCAGCATCCCCAGGACAGATCATATCTGGAGTATTGCCGGCTGCACAGTATGGTTTTGGGTCAGGATATCGTTTATTATGAGCAAGGCCAGCCCAATTATGCCCGTGCTTTGGATCTTGACGATAACGGGGGGCTGAAGGTTGTGGATAGGGAAGGCAGGGAAAAGATCCTCAGAAGCGGAGAGATAAGCCTGCGTATTGCCCGGACGGCGGATAATGATTGACAATGATCCGTCTGGCAGGTATAATTGAAATGTTCGTCATCTGCCCGTCAGTTCATAATAAGTACGTATTTTGCGGACAGGAATGTTTTAATACCGGTATATTTGTGGTTTTGCCAATATAGCACAGCTGGTAGTGCAGCTGATTCGTAATCAGCAGGTCGCCGGTTCGAGTCCGGCTATTGGCTCCAGATAAAACGCCTGCTAAATGCCTTGATTAATGGCTTTAGCGGGCGTTTTTGCTTAAAAAAAATATAGAAAAAAGGGTGCAATTTGGTACAGTTTGGTAGATATTAGGCAGATATTTAGTAGATACAAAATCATTAATAATACCCTCCCTTAAATTAGGGAGGGTATTATTTTACTTCGGCAACCCGCTTGCCATCTTTGCTCTAATTTCTAATAACTTACCGATTCTTAAGC
>CAKQQU010000054.1 GCA_934271085.1 uncultured Bacillota bacterium
TTTTCAGGTGCTTCAGAAGCTGTATTATTTACATCATTTTTCTTATTTACACCATCTAAGGACTTCATTGTCGGGAAAAGCAGTACGTCGCGGATGGAGGCAGCGTCGGTAAGAAACATGACCAATCTGTCTATACCGATACCCAGGCCGCCTGTGGGGGGCATACCGAATTCCAAAGCACGCAGGAAATCCTCATCTATCTCATTGGCTTCCTCATCGCCCTTGGCCCGCAGCTCCATCTGACGGTCAAAGCGCTCCCGCTGATCCAGAGGATCATTCAGCTCAGAATAGGCATTGCACAGCTCGCGGCCGAAAATAAATCCCTCAAAACGATATACCAGACGGGGATCATCATGCTTCTTTTTAACCAGCGGGGATATTTCTATGGGATAATCGGTAACAAAAGTCGGCTGTATCAAATTGGCCTCGACCTTTTCCTCAAAGAAAAGGTTGATGATATTGCCCCTGTCGGTATCCTCATCTATTTCGATGCCTGCTGCTTTTGCAGCGGCTCTGGCATCTTCGTCAGTGATTATCTCATTGAAATCGACTCCGGCGTATTCCTTGATAGCGTCAAACATGGTAATGCGCCGCCAGGGGGCTTTCAGGCACAGCTCCACTCCCTGATAGCTGACGGTATCGGTGCCCAGCACCTGACGGGCAACATCGCTGATCATATTCTCGGTCAGCTCCATCATGCCTTCATAATCGCTGTAGGCCTGGTACAGCTCCAACATGGTAAACTCGGGATTATGCTTGGTATCGATGCCTTCGTTGCGGAAGACCCGGCCGATCTCATAGACCTTTTCCAAACCGCCCACTATCAGGCGTTTCAGATGCAGCTCCAAAGCAATACGCATATAAAGATCCACATCCAGCGTATTATGATGTGTAATGAAGGGGCGGGCGGCAGCACCGCCGGCGATATTATGCAGCACCGGAGTTTCTACCTCCAAAAAGCCCTGATTATCCAGCCAGTTGCGGATAGCACGGATGATCTGGCTGCGGGCAATAAAGGTGCTGCGGACTTCCGGATTAACGATCAGATCCACATAACGCTGACGGTAACGCAGCTCCACATCTTTAAGGCCATGGAATTTTTCCGGCAGAGGACGCAGACCCTTGGTAAGGAAGGTCAGTTCCTTGGCTTTAATGGATATCTCGCCCCGATGGGTGCGGAAAACCTCTCCTTTGACGCCCACAATATCTCCGATATCCCACAATTTAAAGACAGCATAAGCATCCTCGCCAACCTCATCCAGACGAATATATATCTGGATCTGGCCTTCTTTGTCAGATATCACCACAAAGCTGGCCTTGCCATGGCCGCGGATAGCCATAACGCGGCCGGCTACAGAGACCTCCTGGCCTTCCAGTTTATCAAAATCATTGATTATCTGGGCAGTATTATGGGTGCGGGCAAAACTATGGCCAAAGGGATCTATACCCTTTTCTTCCAGCTCGTGCATTTTATTGATGCGGATCTGCATCTGTTCAGTCAATTCTAATTCCGACATTTATCTGCTCCGTTCCTTATCGCTTATTATATAACCGCAGTTTATTACTTGGAAATGCTTTTAATTTTCAGGTAAATAATGCCTGCGGGGGCATTGACTTCCACAATATCGCCTACCCCATGGCCAAGTACGGCCTTGCCTACCGGGCTTTCATTGGAGATCTTGCTTTCAAAAGGTTTGGCTTCTACAGAACCGACAACCTGGAATTTCAAAACTTCCATCGTATCCTGATTCTCGGTTTCCACATAGCAGTATTCGGAAATGGTATCCGCAACCAGGTTATCTTCATCCACTACCTTGGCGTTTTTAAGCTGCTGCTCAAAACTGAGGATCTGGCCTTCAATAAAGGCCTGCTCATTCTTGGCGTCGTCATATTCGGAATTCTCGCTCAGATCGCCAAATTCGATGGCCTGTTTGATACGGGCAGCCACCTCGCTGCGGCGGGTCGTTTTAAGATATTCCAGATCCCGTTTCATTTTCTCCAGACCTTCCCTGGTCATCAGGACTTCGTTTTCGGCCATAATCGTACCACCTTTCATTACTGTCATATCTATACTATTTTATGTTTTTCACTTGTCTTTGTCAAGACTGCGGGCAGAAGGAGCAAAACCATGAATGATACCAGCAAAATAGCACTGCTCTATGATAAAAAAGGGCGCAGCACAGAACAATATCTTAACTTAGGAGAACACTGTTTCCGGATACGCGGATTTTACTGGAAAGGAAAACCTACCCTGCACCGGCTGCGCCGTTTCTCGCCGCAAATCGCAGGAGCACAGCCGCACCTTATAAAAGGAGCCGTTCTGCCCTGCCCTAGTGTAAGCGGCGGCAGATTAAGGATCGCCTTGCTGGAGCAACACCTGAACAGTAATTTTCCCCAGTGGCCCCAAAAAACTATCCTGATAAACTGCAGCAAACCGGGAGGCATAGCGGCTGCGCACCTGCTGGCCAAGGAAAGCGACCTGCTGCAGCTTACAGGCGAGTACGCCGCTTTAGCGGCCCAACAGCTTTTTCAAAAATTCGGCTGCCTGCCCCGAAGCAACGGCGAAATATGGCCGCTGTCCCGCCTTTTGCCGGATGGGGTAGAAACAGCAGGCCAAAAAATACCTTTATGTCTGGGGGAAGCTATGCTTTGTTCCATCGCCGGCACCCCAGATATTTCTTTGGATAAGCTGGCTGAGCTGGCGGCTATCTATGGATTGACTCCGTATCCTCTGGACAGCAAATAATTATTCAGCAGATCTTTGATCTCATCATACGAAGAAAGGGTATTGATAGCCGCCCGCAGCCCGGCGGCATCGCGCAGGCCTTTTACATAATACCCCAAAGGATTACGCATGGCATGGCAAGCCAGCTTTTCTCCCTGCAGCCTCACTGCAGGGCTGTCATCCCCTTCCCTGCGGCAGTACCAGATGACGCTTCTCCTAATATGCTGATGCAAATGCGCCAAAGCCTGTTCCACTATTTGGGGCGGCTCCGGGCGGGAAGGCACATGGCAACCGGCCAAAGCAGCTTTTATCTCCCGGAATATCCAGGGATTACCCAGCATACCGCGGCCTACCATTATGCCGTCGCATCCTGTATATTCCATCATGAAAAGAGCATCTTCAGCGCTGAAAATATCGCCGTTGGCCAAAACGGGTATGGAAACAGCCTGCTTGACCCTGGCTATCAGCTGACGGTCAGCCTTGCCGCTGTAAAACTGCTGGCGGGTACGGCCGTGGACAGCCACCAGCCAGGCGCCTGCCTGCTCCATCCTTTGGGCAAACCGGGGAGCATTGCAGTTATCTTCATCCCAGCCTGCCCGGATTTTTACCGATACCGGCAAACCGCAATCCCGGGCTGCAGCCACCAGTTCGGCCGCCCGCTCCTGATCACGCATAAGGGCCGATCCCTCCCCATTGCGAACAACTTTGGGGACAGGACAGCCCATATTGATATCGATATACTCTGCGCCCAGATCTCTGGCTATTACAGCAGCCTTGGCCATATAAGCGGGATCCGAACCGAAAAGCTGAACCATAGCCGGTCCCCTGCTGCCTGCCAGATCCAACAGTTCCAGAGTTTTTTTATTGCCATATACCAAAGCCTGGGCGCTGACCATCTCGCTGTAGGCCAGGTCTGCGCCCATATCATAAACTATATCCCTGTAAGTACGGTTGCTGATGCCTGCCACAGGTGCGGCAGCCACCCGGAATCTAAAACTCATTAAACCCCTCTCTGTCCAGATTGCGGTATTGGATAGCCTCGGCAATATGGACGGTACCTATATTTTTTTCTCCTGCCAGATCGGCAATGGTGCGGGCTATTTTTAAAATGCGGTCATGGCCTCTGGCGCTCATACCCAGACTGCTGAAAGCTGCGGAAAGCAAGGCCTTGCCTTCCGCATCCGGCTCACAGTACTTTTCCAGATCCCGCCTGCTCATAGTGGCATTAGTCACGCCCGGCCTGCCGGCAAAACGCTGAAGCTGGATACTGCGTGCTGCCATTACCCGTTTTCTTATCTGAGCGGAACTCTCTTCCCTGCCGCCTTCTCCAGCCAGTTCCTGGTATTTGATACGGGGGACTTCTATTTGTATATCTATTCTGTCCAACAGAGGTCCGGATATTTTCTGAAAATACCGCTGTCGCTGATGGGGAGTACATGAACAGGGTTTAAGGCTATCCCCCCAATAACCGCAGGGGCAAGGATTCATGGCTCCCACCAGTTGGAAGCTGGCAGGAAAATCCACCCGGCCGTTTACCCTGGAAACCGTAACTATATGATCCTCCAGAGGCTGACGCAAAGCCTCCAGCACATCACGGCGAAACTCCGCCATTTCGTCCAAAAACAGCACTCCGTGGGTGGCCAAAGTTATTTCTCCGGGGCGCGGATTAATGCCGCCCCCGATAATACTGGCAGAGCTGGCCCCATGATGAGGCGCGCGGAAAGGCCGCTGGGTTATCAGCGACTGTCCCTCTTTAAGCTGACCGCTGATGCTGTATATTTTAGTAACTTCAATGCTTTCTTCCAAAGTTATATCCGGCAGGATAGTGGGCAGACGCCGGGCCAGCATGGTCTTGCCGCTGCCCGGAGGGCCTATCATCAGCATATTATGGCCGCCGGCAGCCGCTATCTCCATGGCCCTTTTAACAGCACCCTGCCCCCGAACATCAGCCATATCCGCAGTTTCTGCAGAAGCACAGGTAAGCAAAACGGAATCTGCATTCACCTTTATAGGCTCAGGCAGCGTATCATCACGCAGGGCCTCTGCCAGTTGATGCAGGCTCGTTATACCGTAAACGGCAATATCGGGACAAATAGCCGCCTCCGCTCCATTGGCCAGGGGCAGAAAAAGGCTGTCCAGTTTATGGGCAGCCAAACAAGAAGAAACGGACAAGGCGCCGCTGACCGGACGCAGGGTCCCCTCTAAAGAAAGCTCGCCTATAAAAGCAGCCCTGCGAATAAGATCATTTTCCCGTATCTGCCCGGTAGCCAGCAAAATAGCAATGGCGATGGGCAGATCCAGGGACGGACCTTCCTTTTTTATATCTGCAGGAGCCAGGTTCACGGTTATCCTGCGAATGGGAAAATCAAATCCGGAGTTTTTCAGGGCAGCGCGGACGCGCTCCCTGCTTTCACGCACCGAAGCATCAGGCAGCCCCACTATTTCAAAGGCAGCCAGGCCTTGTCCCACATCCACCTCCACCGTGATCGGCAGACCATCCAGGCCGTTTACCACGCAGCTCTTGACCATAGCCAGCATAAAAGCACCTCAGTCTATCTTTTCTGCAGTTTATCGGCTAATATTTTCAGTCCGTTTATAGTAAGCATAACATCCACTTCATCTATGACCTGACAATAATCAGCTATAAGCGGGGCCAGGCCGCCTGTAGCCAGCACAAAAGGCCTGTCCGGCAGTTCATCGCTCATACGTCTCACCAGAGAATCCACCATACCGGCATATCCCCATAAAATGCCTGACCGCAGACTATCTGCAGTATTGGCGCCTATGACCTTGGGGGGCCGGCGCAGCACCACATTGGAAAGTTTGGAGGCATGGGAAAAAAGCGCCTGTTGGGATATTTCCACTCCGGGGCAGATAACGCCTCCGCTGTAGGCTCCGTCCGGCGATATGCAGTCAAAAGTAGTGGCTGTACCGAAATCCACAACGATAACATAAGTATCGGGGTGAAAATAATGAGCAGCCAGGGCGTCTACCAGTCTGTCAGCGCCTACCTCGGCCGGATTGTCCATTTTTATCTTTACGCCGGTAGGGGTGGCATAGGTAACAAAAACCGGTTTGCAATGAAGATGTTCTTCCGCCAGGGTCTCCATAGCCAGATTGACCCCGGGAACGACAGAAGCTACTATCATTTGATCAATATCCGCCGTCCGCAGCCCCTTGCTGCCAAAAAGCTCCTTCATAATGACCAGATATTCATCGCCTGTACGCTTGTCATCAGTAGCTATGCGCCAGTGCGCTGCCAGCCGGTCTCCGTCAAAAACGCCGATAACGATATTGGTGTTACCGCAATCCACTGTAAGCAGCATCAAATTTTCACCTCAAAATGCATTATACCGCCTAAAATACATTTTGGCAATACGGCGTCTAATGACAACGATTATATATGGCTCCCAGAATACGGGCATGCTCTTTCTGATCGCTGATTATCAGTTCCAGCAATGCCTTTTGACGTACGCAGTGCAACTGCTGTTCCATTTCATCCAGATGGTCTATAGTCTCCAGTTTATCACAAATGGCGGTGCGCAGCATATCCGGATAATAACGGGGGAAGGACAAAGCTGCGTGCAGAGGCTGTACCGGTTTGCCGGTAAGTTCCTCGTATATGCCCTCCAGAAAATAATAATGCCTGCGTTCTTCCCGGCGTATGGTGCGCAGCAGTTCCCTGTCCCTGGCAGAATCCGCAGCGGCCGCCATCAGCTCATAGACCCGCACCGATCTTTTTTGCGCCAGCATTGCCTGTTCCAGCATTTCCAGCAACTGCCTGTTACTATCCATAGCATTCACCTCGTTACATCATATGCTTAAAATATGGATACGTCACAGGCAAAAGCAAAATAAACATACTGCTGCAGGTCTACTTTAAAATAAGCTCCAGCTCTGTTTCATCTTCATCAAATCTCCCTGATTCGGTAAAACCAAAACTATGGTAAATGCTCATTGCCCTCCTGTTATCCGGCGAACAGGTAAGCAAAACATGATCTGATTCGCCCAATGGCTTCTGCCTGATATAATCCAACAGTTTGGTCATGGCAGCCTTGCCATAGCCCCTGTTCTGCTGCCGCCGGTCTATCATCATATGCCAGATATTATACGTTTGCTCATCATAATCATAGATAACCAGGACATACCCCACCATCTTTTCCCCGGCATAAATGCCAAAAGGAGTACATTGATGGTAGTATACATAAGCCTGGGCCAGGCTGCGGATGGGATGGGAGACAAATTTATCCTGCCCGGGAGCAAGTTCCAGCTTAAAACAATCAAGATAATTTTCCTGCGTTATTTTTCGCAAAGTTACTTCATTCATCAGTATTCTCCTTAGCCATGCTCTTGATAAAAAAAGCATGCTCCGGGAACATGCTTTTTAAAAATTTAATTTCAACCAGCTATTCCGCAGGTTTATAAAAAGGACTCATGGCCCGCAGCAGATCCACTTTTTGGCGGATAATATCCAGGGTATATTCTATCTGCTCTTCGGTAACGCCCAGCCCAACAGTAAAACGCAGGCCGCTGGAAAGCATATGCCCCTGCAGTCCCATGGCTGTGAGCACATGAGATGCCGCAGCCTGACCGGAGCTGCAGGCAGAACCGGAACTGCAGGCAATACCGGCATTATTGAGATAAAGCAGCAAGGCCTCGCCCTCAATACAGTCAAAGCTGATATTGGCATTATGGGGAAGGCGCTTTTCCGGATGGCCGTTAAGCTGGGTCAGAGGAATAGTATCCAGAACTCCTTTAACAAGGGATTCCCTGAGTTTGCTCCAGGAAGCAGCATGCTGCCGCCAGCAGCCGGCAGTTATCTGGGCAGCTTTGCCGAAACCGACTATACCCGGCATATTTTCCGTGCCGGAGCGCAGCTTGCGTTCCTGGCCGCCTCCGAATACCCGGCGGTAAAGCTGTATATCCGGCTTTTTATAAAGAGCGCCTACGCCCTTGGGACCGTTGATCTTATGGGATGAATAGGTAAGCATATCCACGCCAAGCTCCGCTACATCACATTCGATCTTGCCTACAGACTGTACCGCGTCTGTATGGAATACCGCACCCCGTTCATGGGCAACGGCAGCCAATTCTTTTATGGGATTAACAGTACCCACCTCATTATTGGCGTGCATTATCGTAACAAGAGCGGTATCATCCCGCATTGCCTCCCGCAAAGTATCAGGGTGCACCATGCCGTATTTATCCACAGGCAGGATAGTTAAATCAAATCCCTGATGATCCCGGAGCTCCAGGCAGCTTTCCAAAATAGCGTGATGCTCCACCCCGGAGGTTATGATATGCTTTTTGCCTTCTTTGGCCGCTTTTTCCAAAGCGCAGCCAAAAACAGCAATATTATCTGCCTCTGTACCGCCGGAGGTAAAATAGATCTGATCCGGCTGGGCATTGATAAGATCCGCTACCTGCTGTCTGGCTTTGTCAAGAAAGCCCCTGGCATCCACACCGAAATGATGCAGGCTGGAAGGATTGCCAAAGTGATTAAGCAAAAAATCGCTCATAACTTCCACCACTTCCGGATATACGGGCGTAGTGGCTGCATGATCCAGATATACTTCCATTATTCCATCTCCCTGATAAAATTACCGCCTTTATATTCCCTGCTTATCAAATCATAAACAGTGTACTTGTCCAGTACCGAACTGATAGCCTTCTGGATCTCTGACCAGATAAAGGCACTGCCGCAATAATCCATACGCTTACAATGCTCTTTATTATCCTCGCCAATGCAGGCAACCAGTGCCAAAGGCCCTTCCAGAGCGCGGAAAACATCGCCCACCACTATCTCCTTGGGAGAATGGGCAAGATAATAACCGCCCTGGGCCCCCCTGGCGCTGGCAACGATGCCGGCCTTTTTAAGCGGAGCCATTAATTGTTCCAGATATCCCTCCGAAAGCTGCTGACGGGCGGCAATGGCAGAAAGAGTAACCGGCTTATCACCGTAATTGGCAGCCAGATCCAATACAGCCCTTAATCCATAACGGCCCCTGGTAGAAATATTCATAAAGCAAATCCGCCTTTCAACCAAAAAGCACTGAAAACCTAATGTCCACTAAATTACTAGGAATAGTATAAATCCCTACATACGGCCTGTCAAGATTATTCTTCCGGAAGCAGCAAAGGCAGC
>CAKQQU010000055.1 GCA_934271085.1 uncultured Bacillota bacterium
GGGTATTGGGAGAGCAGAATACCCGTAATATTCGCGGCGGCAAGCTGGAAGATGTTATATTTTCCGGTACCGGCAAACGGCGTCCTCTTTCCATGGCCGAAGTTACAATTATCCTTGATAACAGTGACGGGCGGCTTAATCTGCCTACCAGTGAAGTAAGCATTACCCGCAGGGCAATTCGCGGCGGGGGCAGTGATTACCTGATAAATAATAAAGTTTGCCGTTTGAAGGATGTGCATGATCTTTTTGTAGATACCGGTGTCAGCGTGGATGGATTATCTATTATCAATCAGGGCAGAATAAACGAGCTGATTAATGCCCGCCCTGATGAAAGGCGCGCTCTGGTTGAAGAAGCAGCAGGTATAATCAAGTATCGGGATCGGAAAAGGGAAGCCGTTCGCCGTCTGGCAGAAACAGAACGTCATTTGGAAACTATCGGCGCTATTGTTGCCGAATTATCTGACAGGCTGGAGCCCCTGAAAGCTCAGGCCCAGAAAGCCGAAAAGTATTTGGAATTAAAAGAAGAAGCGGACAGGCTGGAGATAGGTTTATCTGTAAAAGTTCTAACTGAAATAAAGGATAAAATATCACATCTGGATGATACTTTGGTTGAGAGTAAGCGCAGTCTGCTGGAAGAGGATGGAAAGAGACTTACCCTTTCTGCGGAAACAGAGCAGCTGCGTTTGACTATCAATGAATTGGATGAAACCGTGACCAGAGCTTCCCAGCAGTTCTATCAGCTGCAGTCTGCGCGGGAAAAGGCCGAAGGCGAATTGGCTTTGGGTCGCAGCGCCAAGGAAAACGCCGATGCAAATATTCAGCGCCTACAAACTGAATTAGCCGGCTTGGAGCAGGCATTGTGTTCCAAGCAAGATGAGATACAGCAATTATCCGCCCATATTGAACGTACCCGCAGCGAGATATCCCGGGATGAGGAAAATATCCTTAGCGGCCAGGGCGGCGAAGAAGATATACGTAGCCAATCGGGACTGCTTTCTGATAAGCTGTCCCAGCTGCAGAAGGATCTTAACGATATTACTGCCGATTCAGCGGCAGCTGTCGGGCAACTGGATTTTACAGAGCAATTGTTGGCCAAAAACCGGGAAGAGCTGGTGGCGGTTGAAGCTCAACAGCTGCAGTTAGCTGATGATATAAGAGAAGCGGATGCCAGATCAACCAGTTTACATAAGCATCAGGATGAGCTTAAAGAGTTGATCCGCAGGCAGACTGCTGCTGTTAATGAGCAGGAGCTGGAATTGCGCAAGCTAAACAAGGAGCTGGAGGATACGGCAGCATGCGAGGCAGATAAGCGGTATCAGGTAAGCTCTGCCAAGACCCGCGTAACAATGCTGGAAGATATGGCTGCTGATTACGAGGGATTTTTCCCGGGCGTAAGGGGTTTGATGAGCGCTGACCGCCGGAGCAAGGCGCCGGAAGGGATTATTGGCGTTATCTCTGAATTGATGGATGTTCCGGAAAAGTATAGGGCTGCCATTGAGACATATCTGGGGGCAAACCTGCAAAATGTAGTAACAGCCAATACGGAATCAGCCAAAGCATGCGTTGCCTACCTGAAAAAGAATGAATTGGGAAGGGCCACCTTCCTGCCCCTTGATGCGCTTAAAGTACGTCCTGCCGCAGATATAAGCTCAGTGAGCGGCATGAAAGGTGTTGCCGGTTTGGCAACCGATCTGGTGGATTGCCAGCCTGATATCCGTCCGGCCGTGGATTTTCTGCTTAATAATCTGCTGATAGCTGATAAGATGGATGATGCTGTGAGAGCCGCGCGATCCTTAAAATACCGGGTAAGCGTGGCCACGTTGGATGGGGATATTGTTCATCCCGGAGCATCCATTTCCGGCGGTTCGCGCAATAAAAAAACACCGGATCTATTAGGTAAAAAAAGCAGGTTGCAGGAAGCAAAAAAGGCTTTGGCCGAGGCTGAAAAAGAATTAAGCGTTTTCGAAGAAAAAACAGCTTCACTTAGGAAGCAGGTTGGCAAAAGCTATGATATGTCGGATGAGCTGCAAACTCAACTGCAGCGTTTATCCAGAGAATCTTTTGATGTGGAGCAGGAATTAGCGCGGCTGACCTTTACATCCAATGAGTCTAAAAAGCAATCGGCAGATTTGGCCATACGCAAAGAAGCATTAAATAAACAATCCCGGCAGCTTAAGACAGATCTGGCTGAACTGCAGTCCGATTGCAGCCGTAATTATGAGGCCAAAAAGCAAATAGAGGATAGTATTTGCGCTGTTTCGGAAGATCTTGCGGAGCTGCAGCGGCAAATCAGCGGTCATCAGGACGAGCTGACTGAACGGAAAATGAATCTTGCTTCCTCCCGTCAAAAGCTGCGTGGGCAAACTCTTACCCTGGAACGGCTTAATGATGAGCATAATAATCTGAGCTGGGAGGCAGAGGAAAAAAGTGCAGATCTTGAATCTGCTGCCGGCATTGCGGCTGAATGCACCGAAAAAATAAATGCAGCCGAGCAGACTCTTCAGAGCCTTGCCGTTCAGCTTCATGATTCGGGAGCAGAATTGGAGAAGATGCGGCATGGTTTGTCTTCCGAGACGGATCGTCTGCGGGAGCTGGAGAAACAGGAAAGGGAATGTTTCCGCCAGAAGGAATCTTTCCAGGCAGAGGTTCATCAGCTGGAATTGAAGCGGGAGCATTGGCTGGCAGATTATGATAATGAAGCCGCCAAACTGGCCGAGAAATTTGATTTGACTTTAGATGCAGCAGTAATCAGGGCTGGCGAAATCAGTTTATCACGTGGTTCGATGAATAACCGTTTATCCCAGCTGCGCCGGGAAATAAGCAGCCTGGGAGAAGTTAATACGGCGGCTATCAGTGAATATGAGGAAGTAAGCGAAAGGCATGGTTTTCTTTCCGGCCAGCGTGACGATATGATAAATGCCCGGGCAAAACTGGATAAAGTTATATCTGAGATGGATAGTATTATGTCCCGGCGTTTCCGTGATGCTTATACCAGGCTTAGCAAGGCCTTTGATGAGAGTTTTACCCGTCTGTTTGGCGGCGGCAGCGCAGGGCTGTACCTTTCTTCACCGGATGATATTCTTGATACCGGTGTGGAGATCAGGGTGGATCCGCCAGGCAAAAAGGTGGCAAATTATAATTTGCTTTCCGGCGGCGAAAAATCTCTTGTAGGTATTGCGCTGCTGTTTGCCATGCTTAAAGTACGCCCCACGCCGTTTTGCGTGATGGACGAGGTGGATGCTGCTTTGGACGAGGCCAATATTGGCCGGTTTACTGATTTCCTGCAGGAAGAGGCAAACAACAGTCAGTTTGTAATGATAACCCACCGCCAGAGAACTATGGAAGCTGCTTCATCCATGTGGGGCGTTACTATGGAAGAAGAGGGCGTTTCCATGGTTTTGTCCGTAAAAATGGATCAATATAGTTAAAGGAGAAAGATAATGGGCTTATTTAAAAAATTATCCGCCGGGCTTGCCAAAACCAGAGCAACCTTTGCTGTTGGGGTAAAAAGTATTTTCAGCGGACGCGTGGATGAAGAATTTTTTGAGGAACTGGAAGAAGCGCTTATCCTGGCTGATATTGGTGTGGCTACCTCCCTTAAACTTAGCGAAAGACTGCGGGAAAGGGCCAAAAATGATAGAATTAAAGATAGGGAAGAACTGTGGCAGGCTCTGGAGGATGAGATTGCCGAAATTCTTCTTTCCCATCAGGGTGAGGGGCTGATCCTGCAGCCGGGAAAACTGAATATACTGCTGATGATAGGCGTTAATGGAGCCGGTAAAACTACCACTATCGGCAAATTGGCTGCCCGCTATAAATCCGAGGGAAAAAGCGTTCTGCTGGCAGCAGCCGATACCTACCGGGCTGCCGCTGCCGAGCAGTTGGAAGGTTGGGCAAAACGTGTAGGCGTACCATTGATTCGCCAGGAAGAAGGCGCAGATCCCGCTGCCGTTGTATTTGATGCTATTGCTTCTGCGAAGGCGCATAAAACAGATGTGCTTATAATAGATACTGCCGGACGTCTGCAGAACAAGACCAACCTTATGTCGGAATTGGCAAAAATAGGCCGGGTAATCAATAGAGAGGCGGGAGATGCTTCTCTGGAAACTCTGCTGGTGCTGGATGGCGGTACCGGGCAGAACGCTATATCCCAGGCCCGCCAGTTTGCCGAGGCTGTGCCTCTGACCGGTCTGGTCATCACCAAACTGGACGGTACTGCAAAAGGCGGAGCCATAGTGGGCGTCAGCGAGGAAAGCGGCTTGCCGGTAAGATTAATAGGCATTGGTGAAAGTGTGGAGGATTTACGGGATTTTGACGCCGAAGGCTTTGCCAAGGCTCTGTTTGAAGAAGGCAATTAATATTTACAGATGTGGTCAATATGTCTGCAGGATAAATGATAATTTTATATATTATGATAATGGCAATGGCTATGTCTTGGCCAAAAAAAAGGGACTCCCAATGGGAGTCCCTTAATAATTCTAAAAAAGTAATGCTATTTGAGTTCCACGGTAGCGCCGGCTTCTTCCAGTTTAGCTTTAACAGCCTCGGCCTCGTCCTTGCTGACGCCTTCTTTAACAGGCTTGGGAGCGCCCTCGACCAGTTCTTTGGCTTCTTTCAGACCCAGACCGGTGATTTCGCGGACAGCTTTGATAACGCCGACCTTAGCAGTGCCAAAGCCAGCCAGGATGACGTCAAAGTCAGTTTTTTCTTCAGCAGCGGCAGCACCGCCATCAGCGGGACCGGCAGCAGCAACGGCAACGGGAGCAGCGGCGGATACGCCAAACTCTTCGCAGAAGGTATCAACCAGTTCCTTCAGCTCGAGAACGTTCATTTCTTTAACGATATCAATAATGTCAGTGATTTTAGACATTTTGTTTCCTCCTATAATATTCAGTAAAAATTAAATTCTTATTCTGCAGCAGCTTCAGCAGGAGCCTCAAGTTTTTCAGCATAGCTGTTGAGGGCGCGGGCAAATGATGCCATGGGAGCGCTGAAGCAGCAGGCGATCTGGGACAGCAAGGCTTCACGGGAAGGCAGTTTGGCCAAAGCATCAACTGCGGCTGCATCCAGGAATTTTTTGGAAAGCAGACCTGCCTTGAATGCAGGTACTTTATTTTCGCGGATAAAATCGCCAATGACTTTGGCACCAGCAACAGGATCCTTGGAAAAAGCAATAGCAGTGGGGCCTTCCAGATACTGATCCAGTTCGCTGATGCCAAAGTTGTTGGCAGCTATGCGGATCAGGGTGTTTTTGGTTACCCGGTAATCAACGCCTGCTTCACGGAGCTTAGCGCGGAGTTTTACATCCTTATCAACGGTGATACCGCGATAGTCGGACAGAATAACTGCTTCGTTTTCTTCAAACAGTTTTTGCAGTTCGGCTACCTTTGCTTCTTTTTCGATCATCTGAGGTTTCTTTTCCATTCTTATAGTACACCTCCTTCCGGTGGCAAATCAAAACATTTTCCTAAAAAAATCCCCTGACCATAGAAGGGCAGGGGAAAACAGTAATTAACTGTGATCTGTGCTTCCTGCCTCGGCAGGCGCGGCTGAGCGCTTATTTCAATGAAACCTGCTGTCTATGGTAGAAAATAATTTAGTTATCTAATTAAGGATAAAGCTATTTTGCGGAACCTAAAGGCTTCTGGGGATTAATCTTAACGCCCAGACCCATAGTAGAGCTGACGGTAACGCTTTTCATATATTGGCCCTTTGCTGCCGCAGGTTTAGCTTTGATAAGAATATCGATGATGGTCTTGTAGTTTTCCAACAGCTTTTCAACTTCAAAGGAAGCCTTGCCTATACGGCAATGGATATTGGCAGCCTTATCAAGACGATATTCAACTTTACCGGCTTTAACGTCGGCAATAGCGCGGGCAACATCCACGGTAACAGTTCCGGTTTTGGGGTTAGGCATCAAACCCTTGGGACCGAGCAGACGGCCCAGGCGGCCGACCAGACCCATCATATCGGGGGTGGCAACGGCTACATCAAAGCCGAACCAACCACCCTGGATCTTTTCTACCATATCTTCAGCGCCAACAAAATCGGCGCCGGCCTCTTCGGCCTCTTTAGCTTTATCGCCTTTGGCAAATACCAAGACGCTGCGGCTTTTACCGGTACCGTTGGGCAGAACAACTGCGCCGCGGATCTGCTGATCGGCCTGGCGGGGATCCAGATTGAGATGGATAGCCAGCTCAACAGTTTCGTCAAATTTGGCCTTTGCGTTTTCCTTAACGATGGCCAGCGCCTCTTCGGGATCACGCAGAATAGTCAAATCAGTATTATTTACTGTTTCAAGATATTTTTTGCCATGCTTCGGCATATCATATTCCTCCTTGGTGGTTACGGAGATAACTCCTCCCACTATTCTATAACCTAGTCAACTACCGTGATACCCATGCTGCGAGCGGTGCCTTCGATAACACGCATAGCGGCGTCGATGTCGGCGGCGTTAAGATCGGGCATTTTGGTCTCAGCGATTTCTTTGACCTGAGCTTTGGTAACAGAGCCTACTTTGTTCTTCAGCGGGTTGTCAGAAGCTTTTTCCAGACCGGCTGCCTTTTTCAGCAGAACTGCTGCAGGCGGGGTCTTAAGGATGAAGGTGAAAGAACGGTCCTCATAGATAGTGATTTCGGCAGGAATGATCATACCAGGCTGGTTGCTGGTTTTTTCATTGAATTCCTTGCAGAAACCCATGATGTTTACGCCATGCGGGCCCAGGATGGAGCCTACCGGCGGCGCGGGATTTGCTTTACCCGCAGGTATTTGCAGTTTGACAACTGCGGTTACCTTTTTTGCCATTTGTAAAACCTCCTATAATATAATGTGGTAAACGGAGCTTGCGCTCCTCCCACAGCGGGGAACATATTAACAGATGTCTGCTGGTCGGATTACAGTTTTTCTACCTGCGAAAATTCCAATTCAACTAAAGTATCTCTGCTGAACATGGATACGGAAACTTTCATTTTACCCTTTTCAGCGCTGATCTCCTGAATTTGTCCCAGAAAATCTTCAAAGGGCCCGTCAATTATCCGGACGCTTTCGCCCTCGGAGAAGTTGACCTTGATCCGGTTTTCCATATAACCCATCTGCGCCATGATCTTCTCGGCTTCTTCGGGATGCAGTGGTACTGGTTTAGCACCTGCGCCTACGAAACCGGTAACGCCTGGGGTATTTCGCACCACATACCATGCGGTATCCGTAAGATTCATTTCCACCAGAACATAGCCGGGGTAAACCTTGCGGGGCGTAACTTTACGCTTGCCGCCTTTGACCACGACTTCATTCTCCATCGGCACGATGACCCGGAAAATATTTTCCTCCATATTCATGGATTCAACGCGTTTTTCCAGGTTGGATTTTACCTTATTCTCATATCCGGCATAGGTATGAATCACATACCATTCTTTTTCCATGAATAAGAAACTCCTCTTTTATTAGGCACCAAGACCAAGCAACCACTCAAAAATACTGGATATGACCCAGTCAAAAAGAGAGATGGCTAAAGCCATTATAACTACGGCAAAAATAACAACGCCGGTATAGTTTACAAGCTGCCTTTTGCTGGGCCAGTGGACTTTTTTCAGTTCAGCCCAGACGCCCTTGAAAAATGTTTTGATTTTACCGGATTTTTTCTTGGTCGCTTTATCGCTGTAATCCTTGGATATCGGTTTATTGGTATCCGCCATCAAATTCACATCCTTATTGTAATTCCGAAATAATACCCTTATTTGGTTTCCTTATGAGGGGTATGTTTCTTGCAGTGGCTGCAGTATTTATTGATTTCCAGCCGGTCAGGAGTAGTTTTTTTGTTTTTGCTGGTGATATAATTCCGATTTTTGCATTCGGAACAGGCCAAAGTGATCGCTACGCGCATTCTGGCACCTCCTTATTGATATTGCCGCATATAAATTTCAGGGCAAAATTTAATAAGCCCAAGTCACAATTAGGCACTTAGTTAGAATATCATATGTGGTCAAGATTGTCAATAGATATTTATATGCAGCGCTAATATGCCTCACCATATCTGTGGCAAAGACAGATAAATATTAACGGGTTCTAACGGTTTATCTTTATAAAATTCCGGTTTGTGATTATCTATATATAATTATATAATTCTTTTTTCTGACAAACATTCCTTTGGAATTTGTATTGAAGATATATTAATATATAATGATATTTTGCGCAGTTTACTTTCTTGCTATTTTTTTTACTTTATGCTAACCTTAGCTCAGTGAAATCAGCTAAAAGGGAAGATGAGATAATTATATGAAAATACAAAAATCTGCTGAAGATTATCTGGAAGCCATGTTGATGATGCAGGAAAAGCATGGATTCATCAGATCTATAGATATAGCCTGCCAGTTGGGAGTGACCAAACCCAGCGTCAGTTATGCTGCTAAAAGGCTGCGCGAGAACGGCTACATCACCATGGATAGGGATGGCCTGATAACTTTGACTGACTCTGGTATGGAAATTGCCCTGAGAATATATACCCGGCATAAAATGCTCAGCGATTTTTTTATCAAACTGGGAGTTGCCCCGGATATTGCCAAAGCCGATGCCTGCAGGGTGGAGCACGATCTTAGCGATGAGACTTTTGCGGCCATATGCGAATATGCAAACCGCGGGAATAAGTAAGGAAATGCGGTTGGCCGGCGTTTATGCTTTATCCGGCAGATAAAGTAGGGGTAATATGTTTGTGTTTTATATATGTCAGCATATATTAAGAAAAGACACGATCTGTTGATCGTGTCTTTTCGGTTTAAAGAAGCAATTCTGGGAAGAATTTAAAACCTATTCGTTGATGGCGATAACAACGCCGGAACCAACGGTACGGCCGCCTTCACGGATAGCG
>CAKQQU010000056.1 GCA_934271085.1 uncultured Bacillota bacterium
AAAAGAAAAGAAGGCGCTGTCAATGACAAAGCCTTCCGGGAACTTTTTATTTTTATAAAAGCAGCGTTTTCTTTGCGCCGCAAAACCATGGTCAACTCTCTCAGCGCAGCTTATCCCCATTTTCCCCGGGAATACTGGCAGTCCTTGCTGGAAGAGTACGGCCTGTCCATAAACGAACGGGCCGAATCCTGCAGCTTAAAGCAGTTTAGCGAACTCTTTGATCTGCATACTTCTCGATTATTTCATCCAGCAGTTCAGCAGCAGTGAGGATAATATCATAGCAGGCCTTTTCATCGGTATAATAAGCGTCTTTCAGGGTCTTGCAGTCTATACTGTGCATTCTTTTATTGTAGTTTTCCAGATACTCTTTGCTTATTGGTTTCAGCGCTCTGCTTTGATGGGCGGTATCTTCCACAAACATATGGCTGATCACCCCCATAGCTCCACAGAGGGCGCCGCAGGCAGAACCGACTGACAACCCTCCGCCAAATCCGGCGAAGAGGCGGGTGGCATCCTCATCAAGCCCCAATTCATATACCTGATTAGCTCCTTTGATTATTTTTTCCGCGCAGTTATATTCAGATCCAAATCCGCTTTCTATTAATTCTTTCAGCATAAAAATTTCTCCTTTAACTGAGGTGATCTTATGAATAGCTTAAAACTTTTGTCGTGGAATGTCAACGGGATAAGAGCCGCAATAAAAAAAGGCGCATTGGATGCGCTTAATGAGTTAAATGCTGATATTGTTTGCGTACAGGAGATCAAGGCAAAGCCTGATCAGATACCTGCATGCCTCCTGGAATGGGCTGGCTATCACCCTTATATTTGCTCGGCAGCCCGTCCAGGTTACAGCGGTGTGGCGGTATTCAGTAAAATAATGCCCCAGGATGTCAGCTATGGCCTGGGGGAGGAGCGCTTCGATTGCGAGGGGCGCACTGTCATTCTGGATTATCCAAAGTTCCGGCTGATAAACTGCTATTTTCCCAATGGGGGCAATGGGCCGGAGCGGCTGCAATACAAAATGGATTTTTATCAGCTTTTTCAGGAATATGCCAATAACAGCGATAAGCCTTTGGTGATCTGCGGCGATGTCAATACCGCCCATAAGGAGATAGATCTGGCCCGACCCAAAGAAAACCAGACGCATACCGGTTTTCTGCCTATGGAACGGGCCTGGATAGATAGGTTTTTGTCCGACGGTTTTGTGGATACCTTCAGAATGTTTAATAATGAAGGTGGCCATTACAGCTGGTGGGATATGAAGACCAGGGCAAGAGAACGGGATGTGGGCTGGCGTATAGATTATTTTTTTGTTTCCCAGTGTTTGAAAAAAAATGTTACCGCAGCCTACATTTTGCCTGATATCATGGGTTCAGATCATTGTCCGGTGGTGCTGGAAATGGATATTTGATCACCAGATCATTGACAGCAGTTTTCCCCAGGTATGCCATAAACCGCCTTGGGGAGCGTCATCCATAAGCAGCAGATCAGCGCTGGTCAGCTCCTGGCCGTCTCTGTATATTATTATCCTGCCGCCAATGTCTCCCGCTTTCAGCGGAGCCTGCAGATTGGGAACCAGCTCAATGCTTTCCCGTATCTCTCCTTTTTCTCCTTTTGCCTGGGAATAGCCTATATCATTGGCGACTGTCAGCGCCACACAGTCGACTTTTCCTTTGCTGATCGGCGCCTGGGCTATTACTTCGCCTGCCTTGTGCAGGGATACATATTCATATTTATTAAATCCATAGTTCAGCAGGGTCATGCTCTGACTGAAATGCCCCCGTCTTTCCTGGGCTCCCAGTACAACGGATATCAGGCGCATGCCGTCTCTTTGGGCGGTTGCTACCAGATTGCGGCCGGCTTCTTCGGTATAGCCGGTTTTCAGTCCATCCGTGCCCTCATACCATTTAAGAAGACGATTGGTGTTCCACAGGGTCAGAAGATGAGGTTCCGGACGGAATTCGTATTCATATATCGATGTATAATCCAGCATAAGCGGCACATGTACGGCGTGATGGGCCAGTAATCCTAGATCATGGGCTGTGGTATAGTGATTTTCATCGTGCAGACCGTGAGGATTGACGAAATTGGTATTATTCATTCCCAGTTCCTTGGCCCGCTTATTCATCATATCGGCGAATCCCTGTACGGTGCCGCCCAGATATTCGGCCATGGCATAGGCAGCGTCATTGCCGCTGCCTACAGCTATTGCTATAAGCATTTCATCTACTGTTCTTTGCTCCCCGGGGTACAGATACACCTGGGAACCTCCCATAGACGCGGCTTCTTCGCTTACTGATACCAGGTCGTCAAGGGATATGGTACCTGCATCTACTGCCTCCAGGATCAGGGTGAGCGTCATCAGTTTGGTGACGCTGGCAGGATAGCATTTTTCATCGCTGTTCTGTTCATAAAGTATCTCTCCGCTGTTTCCATCCATCAGCAGGGCGCTTTTACATTCCAAAGAAAGATCGTCTGCTGCCAATGCCGTTGCCGGCAGCAGCATGATAAGCATTACCATGATAACTATCCGTAAAATTTTTTTGGGCATATGAAAACCTCCTTTGTTAATAAGTATGGTGCTTTGTCCCTGATTATTCCCGGACTTTACCAACGACTTATTTTGAGTTAAAATATAATGGTATAGGGAGGCTTTTATTTTGTATAGTACATTGCCGTATAATAAAACAGAACATGGCGGTTTTATGGAAAACTGGCCGCCCCACAGAGACGTTTTGGATATCTGGAAGATACAGGGCATCATTAACGAGTCTATTATTTCCAAAGCGACCTACTCATACAGTCTGACGATATATAAAGTAGAGTATCCTCTGGAATCTTTTTTTGCTGTTCAGTACAGCCTTGGTGATATTCTTAAGGCCACAGGTTTTTCCGAACGGGTAATCATTCCCATAATCCCCGGCAAAAAACCGCAGATCGACTTTGATAACGAAAGCATGTTCTGCGGAGAGCACGCCCAGGTACTGGATACCGAAAAGGCTATTGTGCTGCGTTTACGGGGAAATGGTTTCGGGCTGGATATGCGGCTTGACAAATTCAACGATCCTATCTGGCTTGGCGAAGACGGACGCTTTGCCGTCAGGGATTCAAAAGTTGCTTCCAAATCATTGTATATGGGCACCATGCCGGCCATGCGCAGTTTTGGCAGATTATACCTGGATGGACAGGATCTTCGGGTACAGGGCGTATCATCAATAGAAAGATGCTGGGGAAAGGTGCCGGTTCGCGATGCCCGTATCCACTGGGAAAAATTTTATCTGTTCTTTAACAATAACGATGAGATATCTTTGATAAGTATGCCGCTGCTGCAAAAGCAGAAAGGGCTTTATATACCGGATCAGGGCGAAACTGTGGCCATGGATTCCTTTATGATAGAGCCTGTGGAATATCTGGAAATAGATGAGTGGCGTTTTTCCTCTTTGTGGCGGCTGCGCCTGCCGGAAATTAAGCAGGAACCATTGTATCTTATTCCTATGATAAAAAGTCAGTTCGTTTTACCAATATGCCGCCCTGTGGTGGGTATCTTTGACCGCCTGGGGCATAATTTCGGGTTCGGCCATGTTGAACTGATGCCCGGGGCCAGAAATGAGCTGGATAAAATAGGGCTAAGGCTTTATAAGAATAATTATATCAGCATTTAAAAGCTGGCAGGGCCATTATAGATAATAAAAAAGGAAGCTTTAGCTTCCTTTTTTTGTGGGTTTATGGTTTTTGAAAATTGTTAGGATAGGATATCCTTAAATATTTGCAAGCAGCTCTTTGTATATGGATTCGGTTTTACTGTCAAAGGCAACAAAATAAATTTTGCTGAAAGAATCCCCATGTTTATCCAGAAAGTGGCTGACAGCGCCAACAGCTACAGCGGCCGCTTTATCTTTGGGATAACCATAGACCCCGGTAGAGATGGCAGGGAAGGCGATCGTTCTCAGATCATGCTCCATGGCTATTTGCAGGCAGTTTGTGTAACAGGACCGCAGTTTGCCCTCTTCTCCCTGATTGCCGCCATGCCAGATCGGCCCTACTGTATGGATAACATATGGGGCAGGCAAATTGCCTCCGCCGGTTAGCTTGGCATCTCCGGTAGCGCAGCCATGCAATCTGCGGCATTCTTCCAGCAGTCCCGGGCCTGCAGCAAGATGAATGGCGCCGTCAACACCGCCCCCTCCCAGCAGGGAAGGATTGGCCGCATTGACTATAGCGTCAACCCCCATCCTGGTTATATCACCCTTATATATTATCAGCTTGTCAGTATATTTTTTCATAAAATTCACCCTTTTTTTATCATATCATATATGGTACACTAAATAAAGCATAATACAGGGGATTGTGGGTTTTTCAACATAATCCAATCATCAATGTATAGGAGCAGATAATGACCTTGGATTTTACGCAGCTTTGGAATCTGGTATTTACAAATCCCGCCATCGGTTTTATTTTTTTGCTCAATTTGGCGGTAATTTTGGTAAATGGCTGGACTGACGCTCCCAATGCCATTGCTACATGTGTTTCAACAAGGGCGCTTTCCCCCGGAAAATCCATATTTATGGCCGCTGTCTGTAATTTTGCCGGAGTCACTTTGATGACTTTGATCAATTCCGGCGTTGCTTTCACTATTTATAATATGGTTGATTTCAGCGGTGACAGCCATAAAGCAACCATTGCTTTGGCTGCTGCAATGGTTGCCATCGTTTTTTGGGCTGTTCTTGCCTGGCTGTTTGGTATTCCTACCAGCGAGAGCCATGCCCTGATAGCAGGCATCAGCGGTGCAGCAATAGCCCTGCAGGGCGGATTTGCCGGGATTAATGGCGGCGAATGGCTTAAAGTAATTTACGGGCTGATTTTTTCGGCTGCGGCAGGATTCATCATGGGCTGGCTTAATGCCAAGCTGACAAATCGCATTTGCCGTGATTTGCCGCGCAGAAAGGCAGAGAATTTTTTCGGCAAGGCGCAGATAGGTGCCGCTGCAGGAATGGCTTTTATGCACGGCGCACAGGATGGCCAAAAGTTCATGGGAATTTTTTTGCTGGCTATTATGCTGCAGACGGAAGATGTTATGGCAACTCCCTCTTTCCCCCTGTGGATGATGATACTGTGTTCTTTGGTGATGGGTCTCGGCACCTCTCTGGGAGGTATGCGCATCATTAAATCTGTTGGTATGAAAATGGTACATCTGGAAAAGCACCAGGGTTTTGCGGCGGATCTTGCCGGAGCTTTTTGCCTGCTGCTTTCCTCGATATGGGGATTGCCCGTATCTACCACTCATACCAAAACCACAGCAATTATGGGAGTTGGCGCTGCCAAAAGGCTGAGGGCAGTTAATTGGGCAGTTGTTAAAGATATGGTCTGGGCTTGGATACTGACTTTCCCCGGCTGCGGGCTTATTGGTTATGCGCTGGCTAAGTTGTTTATGGTGCTGTTTTAATTTTACATATAGGTTTAGGGGATATATCCATGAAGAAAAACAAATTTGATTATTTCGGCGCGTTCGAGAAAATGGCGGAATACTCCTGCATGGCATCGGAAATGCTGGGTAAAATCCTTGCTGATTATGATCTTGGTTCTTTGCCCGATTATGTTCCTAAGATGCATAAATTCGAGCATGACGCTGATATTGTGCTGCATGATATTCATGAGCATTTGGCCAATGAATTTATAACGCCCATTGAGAGGGTTGATATTATCCATATGGCTAAGGATCTGGATGATGTTAATGATCATATCGAGGATGTTTTACTGCATCTTTATATGTACAATCTTCAGGATATACCAAAGGAAGCTGATGCTATGGCGGCAATTATCAATAAAAGCTGCCTGTCCCTGTATTCGGCTCTTAAGGAATTCAGCAATTTTAAGAAATCACATTCAATTGGCAGCCTGATAATTGAGATAAACCGTCTGGAGGAAGAGGCAGACAGGATTTATATCGAGGCAAATCACCGCCTCTTCAGTGATGAGATTGTAGGGCCTGCAGTATTTGGCTCCTCTGCCGTGCTTACTTGCCTGGAAAAATGCTGCGATGCCTGCGAACATGCTGCTGATACCATAGAGCGTATCATCATGAAGAACTTTTGATATGTGCGGTTTAAGCTATAAAAACTGCCGCCTATGCCCGCGCGAATGCGGCGCTGACCGTGCAAATGGTGAAGTTGGCTTCTGCGGTATGGGTGATGATCCTGTTCTGGGGCTGGCAGCTCTCCATTACTGGGAGGAACCATGCATTTCCGGAGAAAAGGGTACAGGGGCTGTTTTTTTCAGCGGTTGCAATCTGGGATGCCCCTATTGCCAGAACCAAAAACTTACCCGGGAAAAATTCGGCGCCCAAATAGATGCCAAAAGACTGCGCCAGATATTTTTTGAGCTTATAGATAAGGGCGCCACCAGCATTGACCTGGTTAACCCCACTCATTTTCTGCCATCTGTCATTGAAGCTCTGTCCCCGCCGCTGCCGGTGCCTGTTATCTATAATTGCAGCGGTTATGAGAAAGCTGAAACCATAAAATACCTGGAAGGCAAGATCGATATTTATTTGCCGGATTTTAAGTATGCCGACGAAAATCTGGCCCAAGAATTATCAGGTATAGATAATTATGCTGATAATGCCAAGGCAGCTATAAAAGAAATGTTTCGCCAGACCGGTAATTACCGGCTGTCCGCAAAGGGTTTACTGCAGAATGGCGTGCTCATACGGCATTTGATACTACCCGGACAGTTGGATAATACCTTCGATGTAATCGATTGGCTGGTAGAAAACTTCCCCCCGGGAGCGGTGCTGTTTTCACTTATGGGACAATATATGCCCGCCGGTGACCTGAGCCGCTTTCCCTGGCTGCAAAGAAAACTTACAGCGGAAGAATATCAGCGGGCTCAGGACTACCTGCTTGCCTTGGGCTGGGAGGATGGTTATTTGCAGGAGCTTTCTTCCTCATCAGACGAGTTTTTGCCCGATTTTGATCTAAGCGGGGTATTACACTTATAATAGAAGCAGCTTATCCCTACAAATGCGGGATAAGCTGCTTTATTGCTGTTATCTGCAATATTTTGCTTCCAGATCAAGCAGTTGTTTTTTTATAGCAAGTCCGCCGCCAAAGCCTACCAACGAGCCGTCCGACCCGATAATGCGGTGTCAGGGAATGATGATCAGAATATCATTGCGGTTATTGGCGCCGCCTACCGCCCTGCATGCTTTTGGTTTGCCGATACGCCGGGCTATCTGGCCATAGCTGGCAGTTTGGCCATAGGGCACCTGCTGCAGTTCCTTCCATACCAGAAGCTGAAATGCAGTTCCCCTGGGGCGCAAGGGTATGTCGAACTGTTTGCGCTGACCGCTGAAATATTGGCTGAGCTGCTGCCATGTTTCCCGATGCAGGCGGGTTTCCGCAGCGGATGCAGGATGCCCGGTATTTGCAAGAAAAATACGGGTGATGGCTCCATCTTCTGCAGTTATTCCCAGCTTTCCCAGGGGGCTGGGATAATAACAGGTATTGCCGACATTTTCAAAAGCTTTATCTTTAGGTTCCATAAATACCTCCATGACAGCGGGGGCTGATTATATTTGCAAGGGGCTGATTATATTTGCAGAAAAGAGCAAGCCGCCATAAGCAGCCTGCTCTTTTTATTTGAGAAGAATTCAGAACATTGCTCCTGCTTTGGGCCGTCAGGCCTAGCTGATAGCTGTGGCGCCGCTTTCTTCTGCTTCAGGTATCATGACTTCGGTCAGTTCCTGTTCCTGAGCCTTGGCTTGGGCGGCAGCAGTTCTTCTGTCCGCTTCTTCTTTTTCCAGAACGCGGAAAGCAACTTTACCTACCAAAGTTCTGGGAAGCTCTTCCCGGAACTCAATATCGTAGGGCATGGCATATTTGGCAATATTCTTGCGTGCGTAAGCCAGCAATTCTTCCTTGACTTCATCGCTGGGCGCTATTTCTGGTTTAAGCTGGATAAAAGCTTTGACCTTTTGCATTTTATAATCGTCAGGCACGCCTATTATGCAGCTCATAAGTACTTTGTCGTGAGCGTCAAAAATATTTTCCAGCTGCGAAGGATAGATATTATAACCGGAGCTGACTATCATCCTTTTGATACGCTGGCGGAAATAGATGAAACCATCTGCATCCATAATGCCCAGATCGCCGGTGTGCAGCCAAATTCTGCCGTCAGGATGGCGTTGAAGAGTTTTGGCGGTTTCCTCAGGATGATTTACGTATTCCATCATAACAGTAGGACCGCTGAGGCAGATTTCGCCTTCTTCGCCGTAAGGTACCTCGTCGGTTGTATTAACAGCGCATATCTGATAATAAGTATCGGGGAAGGGGAGACCAATACTGCCTTCTCTGCTTGTTGTATAGGGGGTGAGGCAGGAGGCTGTAACGCACTCGGTGGTTCCGTAACCTTCACGGATGACAACATTTGCCTTATGTTCAGTCAGGAATTTGTCAAATTTCTTTTTCAATTCGATGGAAAGGGAATCGCCGCCGGAAAATACGCCCTTGAGACAGCTAAGATCCACATCGTTCATATCCGGATTGCGGAGCAGAGCTTCGTAAAGCGTGGGCACTCCGGCAATGTAATTGGGCTGCTGCTTGCGAAGCAGCTCTGCATAGGTCTGGGCATTGAATCTGGGTACGAGTATGCATTCGCCGCCCTGGGTAAGGAAAGTGTGGATACTGATGCCCAGGCCGAAGCCATGGAAAATAGGCATTACTGAAAGAACCCTGTCTCCCGGTTTAAAATGGGTATCCA
>CAKQQU010000057.1 GCA_934271085.1 uncultured Bacillota bacterium
TTACCGGCAGCAATCAGGTAACTCATGCCATACCTTATCACAACTTCCGCGGCGATTTTGACGGTGAAGGACTTACCGAAGAACAGCAGAAAGAATACGGTCCGGAGGCATGGGAAGCTCATAAGGCAGCTCAGCCCGGCACCAAAAACAGCATCCCCTGCCATCCCGGCTGCGTGCTGCGTTGCTCCAATGTTTATTACGATGCCAAGGGCAATCATGTCACCTCCGGCTTCGAATATGAGACCATTTCCCTTTTCGGCCCCAACTGCCTGATATTCAACATGGATGATACAGCCTGGCTGGACCGCTGGTGCGACGAGATCGGCATAGACACCATGGAAGCCGGCTCCCTGCTGGCCATCTGCATGGAAGCAGGCAAGATACCCTGGGGCGACGGCGAAGCAGCTATCGGACTGCTCCGCGATGAAATGAATAAAGGCACCGAATTCGGCCGTCTGATGGGAGAAGGCACCGTAGCACTGGGCAAAGGATTGGGCGTTGACCGGGTGCCTCAGGTAAAAGGCCAGGCCTTTGCAGCTTACGATCCCCGTACCCAGCCCGGCGCAGGTATCGTTTACGCAATTTCTCCTCAGGGCGCCGACCATTCCACCGGCCAGGTAGTTGCCCCCGGCAAATCCAACCGGGAGATCCTGGCAATGGCAGCCAAACGTATGCTGGATCAGTGCATGGTGGATAACTGGGGCTGCGCTCTGGTAAACGCCGCATATTTCGGTGATCCCACTGCAGTTCCCGATCTTTACAGCGGACTTTTCGGCGGCGAATGGACTATCGAAAAAATTTACGAAACCGGCAAGGAAATGTTCCGGATTGAGCGTAAATTTAACAAGGAGGCAGGATTTACGGCTGCTGATGATAAACTGCCTGAATTCTGCTATACCGAGCCCCATCCCAGCAACGGCAATGTCTTTGATCTTACCAACGATGAGCTGGAAGAAGTATTCCGTTCCATGGGGGCCTGCTACGATCAACTGTAAGCCGAGGTAATATGATCAAGGTAAACAACAAAATGATGGAATGGCGGCCGGGGATTACCCTGGCCGACGCCATCGATTTTTATCATCAGTTTGACGAGCTGATATATGATAATCCTGATTTGATGTGTATTATCGGCAGTCATGATTATATTGGCGAAGATCACACCAAAGTACTGCTTAATGACGGCGATTTTGTGATACTTATGTACGAATTTTACGGAGGCTAAATGCTGCAGGAACGCTATATACGCAATGCGGCGGCTATTTCGCCGGAAGAATGCGGCAGGCTGCATGACAGTGCCGTAGCTGTGATAGGCTGCGGCGGCCTGGGCGGTTATGTCATAGAAATACTGGGCAGATTGGGCATAGGCCATATCCGCGCAGTGGATGGCGACTGCTTTGAGCCAAGTAATCTTAACCGCCAGTTGCTGGCTACCGAAGAGAATCTGGGCAGTTTAAAGGCCCAGGCTGCGGCAGACAGGATGAGCAGGGTCAATCACCTTGTCACCATCGAGGCAGTACCCCAGATGCTGAATCAGGATAACGCTGCTTCTCTGCTGCAGGATATGGATCTGGTCATAGATGCCCTGGACTGCCGTGAATCAAGAATGATATTGCAGGAAGCAGCCAAAGCCAGCGGCATACCGCTGGTTCACGGCGCAGTGGCCGGCTGGTACGGCAGAATAACCACAGTTTTTCCCGGAGACGATACATTGAGCCGTCTTTATCCGGCAGCCCAAAAAAGCGGCGCCGAAAAAGTATTGGGCACCCCTTCCTTCGCCCCGCCCCTGATAGCCTCCCTGCAGGTAAGCGAGGCAGTTAAGGTATTGCTGCATAAGGGAGAGCCTCTGCGCAATCAATACTTGTATATCGATCTGCTGAGCAATATGTTTCATATTGCCCGGATATGATAGATATAGTATCCTACTCAAAAAACGACCAAGATCCCTCAGTGCAGATGGGGGATTTTGGTCGTTATTAAATTCTGCTTAAAGCTGCTTCCCCTCTGCTTTAAACAGCCTGTAATCCTTATACAAAATCAACTTGTATAATCTAATATATAATAAGGATATCATATCAAGGCAGAACATAAATTAACAAAACCCACCAAAGAAAATGCCCCGGCATTTTCTTTTCTTTACAGCCAACAGGCAAAATGATACAATTATGTACAAAATCTGCATTAAAATTTTAATTAAGGAGAAGGATCATGAAAGCAATAGTTACCGTTATCGGCGCTGACCGGGTGGGCATCATCGCCTCTGTATGCGCTATTCTGGCCAGGCACGGCGTCAATGTTATGGATATCAGCCAAACCGTTATGCAGGGATATTTCACCATGATAATGCTGGTGGATATCTCCGGCTGCGATCTGCCCTTTGCAGAAATTGCCGCTATTCTGGATGAAGCCGGCAAAAAAGAAAAACTGTCCATACGTATCCAGCGGGAAGATATATTTGAAGCTATGCACCGCATCTAGCGGCAGGCTGAACAGAGGTGAACAGTATGATAAATACAAATGAGATACTGCAGACTATTAATATGATAGATCAGCAGCATCTGGACATCCGTACCATTACCATGGGGATTTCCATTCGTGACTGCGGCTGCGAGGATGTAAAACGATGCTGTCAGAAGATCTACGACAAGATCACAGCCAAAGCTCAGAACCTGGTCAGGGTAGGCGAAGATATAGAAAGGGAATTTGGCATACCAATAGTTAACAAGCGCATTTCCGTTACCCCCGTTGCCATTGCCTGCGAATGCTGCGATACTGCAGACTACCATCTTTTTGCCCAGGCTTTGGATAAGGCTGCCAAAGAGGTAGGCGTCAACTTTATCGGCGGTTTCAGCGCCCTGGTGCACAAAGGCTATACTGTGGGAGACCGGCGCCTTATTGATTCCATTCCCCAGGCTTTAAGCACTACAGAAAGGGTATGTTCCAGCGTAAACGTTGCCACCACCAGAGCCGGTATCAATATGGATGCCGTAGCCCGTATGGGGCGGATCATCAAAGAAACCGCTGAGCTGACAAAAAAAGATGGCGGCATGGGTTGCGCCAAGCTGGTGGCTTTTGCCAACGCTGTGGAAGACAACCCCTTTATGGCAGGGGCTTTTCATGGCGTAGGCGAACCTGAAAGTGTTATCAATGTTGGCGTATCCGGCCCGGGCGTTGTCCACAAGGCTTTGCAGCAATGCAAAGGGCAGCCTTTTGATATAGTGGCGGAAACAATCAAAAAAACTGCTTTCCATATCACACGCATGGGGCAACTGGTAGCCCAGGAAGCTTCCCGCAGGCTGAATATGCCTTTCGGCATAGTTGACCTTTCCCTGGCACCTACTCCGGCTATCGGCGACAGCGTAGCGGATATTCTGGAAGAAATGGGCCTGGAAAGCGTGGGAGCGCCCGGTACTACCGCTGCTTTGGCACTGCTTAATGACGCCGTAAAAAAAGGCGGCGTAATGGCATCTTCCCATGTAGGCGGCCTTTCCGGAGCTTTTATCCCCGTATCAGAGGATGCCGGAATGATCCGCGCCGCCCAAAAGGGTGTGCTTACCATTGAAAAGCTGGAAGCCATGACCTGCGTTTGCTCGGTAGGGCTGGATATGATAGCTGTTCCCGGCGATACTACCCCAGAAGCTATATCCGGCATAATAGCCGACGAAGCTGCCATCGGTATGATAAACGGCAAAACTACTGCTGTCCGCATCATTCCCGCTCCCGGCAAAGGACTGGGCGATACTGTTGAATTCGGCGGTCTGCTGGGCAGCGCTCCCATCATGCCTGTGAATAAATGCGGCAACAGGGAGTTTGTGGAACGCGGAGGCAGCATCCCTGCTCCTCTCCACAGCCTGCGAAACTAAAAGCCCAGCAAAATATATTTATTGCAATGTATGGGGCTTCACTCATGCAACTTTCTTTCTATCATATCATAGTAACTAAAAACAAGGCACAGAGATCAATGACCTCTGTGCCTTTGTTTTTGCTTTTCCCGATGCAAAGCAAAGCGTCGCTCCTGCTCTGCCTCTTTAGCTTCCCGGGAAATGACCTTATGCTGGAGCTTCCCTTCTTCCCGCTGCAGTTTAAGGGCCTGCTGAGCTTTGGTGCCCACTCCCTCTGAGGCAAGCTGCCTTTTTACCTGCCGCTGCAGCCTCTTGGGATTAAGAGTCCTGGCGGTACTGCTTTCCGCATCCACAGGCGGGCTGAAGCTAAAACGGTACCAGTTTGTTAAGAGATGCTCATATACCTCATATATCTTCGGCTCCGGCCCATAAACGATCTTACAGACCTCCAGCTTTCCTGCATTCTGCCGTTCATAAATGCCTACCCAAAAAGGATCTTCAAAATAAACGGTAAGCGTGGAACAGGATTCAGACATAAAAACTCCTCCTTTTCAAGCTGATGAACAAGGAAGGGACAACCAAAGGAGGCAGGTTACTTACAGCTGCAAAGCAGCTGCTCCCGGACTACCTACCGGAACGTGTTTTTATCCTTGCAATTATATTGTAGGGCTTTTATCAGGATAGTCAAGGGCTTTGTGCAGAAGGCCAACGGTACCCTTGGGCTGCATAAAACCGAGGCTCAGCTCCTGTTCAATTAACTTTGAAATTGCCTGCCTTGATAATGTTTATCATCATGCTGATAGCAGCAATTGTCTTTGTTTTCTCCGCTCCGGCCAATACTGCATGGAAAAAGTAATATGCATTGGGTCGTTTTAATTGGCTCCGGCAGTGCAGGGTATGTTTTGGTGAGCTTGATCCTACACCGGCAGAAAAAACAGCATGACCATAAATGTTCAGTTGCGGAATTCCGGCAAAGCAGCAAACCCTTTGCGCCGCTAAAGCAGCTATCCAACAGAGATTTGCTTATGCTCATAAAATAACCCTCTGTATGATCCCATACGGAGGGTTTATGAACAACACACTATTCAGGAAAAGCATTGTTGGCAAAAGCTGTAGCTGCAGAATATCTACCAAATATCTACCAAACTGTACCAAAATGCACCCTTTTTTCTATATTTTTTTTAAGCAAAAACGCCCGCCAAAGCCATTAATCAAGGCATTTAGCAGGCGTTTTATCTGGTGCGCCCAGCAGGACTCGAACCTGCGACCTTTTGGTTCGTAGCCAAACACTCTATCCAGCTGAGCTATGAGCGCACAATACGCGCAATAAGCGCGGTATTAACTTATGGCGGAGAGCAAGGGATTCGAACCCTCGATACAGGTTTTAGCCCGTATACTCGCTTAGCAGGCGAGCGCCTTCGACCGACTCGGCCAACTCTCCATATTATGGGGTAGCTGGCGGAGGGGGTGGGATTCGAACCCACGGAACCCTTTCAGGCTCAACGGTTTTCAAGACCGTCACCTTAAACCGCTCGGACACCCCTCCTGACAAGAGGATGTGGGCTACCTTGTTATATTAACACCAACCAGCGCCCATGTCAATGATTATTAACTAATTTTTTCTCAAAATTATTAGCAAGAAATTGCTTTAACAGGTATTGAATAATAGCATTATGTGTAATATAATGAAAAATCATACTTAGGAGGTATCCATATGCTTGACATCAAGTTTGTGCGGGCTAATCCCGAAATAGTAGAAGAAGCTCTGGAGAAAAGAGGCGGCAAACTCTCCCTGGACTCCTTCCTGGCTCTGGATGGGGAACGCCGCGGTATAGTGGCAAAGGTGGAAGAAATGAAAGCCCGCCGCAATACCGTTTCCAAAGAGATCGGTAGAATGAAGAAAGCCGGCGAGGATGCCTCTGCTGTTATGGCTGAAATGCGTGAACTGGGAGACGATATCGCCCAGCTTGATAACCGCCTTAAAGAGCTGGATGGCCAAATACTGGACGCGCTTATGGCCATACCCAATATCCCCAACAAGGATGTTCCCATCGGCAAAGACGATAGGGATAATCAGGAGCTGCGCAAATGGGGCGAGCCAACCAAATTCAGTTTCGAGCCCCTTAACCACTGGGATATCGGCACCAATCTCAATATCCTTGATTTCGAGCGGGCCGGCAAGATATCCGGAGCTCGCTTTACAGTTTACAAAGGACTGGGCGCCCGGCTGGAAAGGGCTGTGGTAAATTTCTTCCTGGACATGCATGTTGACCGCCAGGGCTATACCGAGATATTCCCTCCCTTTATGGTCAACAGCAATTCCATGAGGGGCACCGGCCAGCTGCCTAAATTCGCCGAGGATATGTTCCATGTCGAAGGCACCGATTATTTCCTGATCCCCACCGCAGAAGTACCCGTCACCAATCTTCACGGCGGCGAAATACTGGACGAAAAGGAACTGCCTATCAAATATGCCGCTTACTCCGCCTGCTTCCGCGCTGAGGCCGGCGCTGCCGGACGCGATACCAGGGGTCTTATCCGCCAGCATCAGTTTAATAAGGTAGAGCTGGTAAAATTCACCAGACCCGAAAACAGCTATGACGAGCTGGAAAAGCTGACCCACGACGCAGAAGAAATGCTGCAGCTTTTGGGACTTCCCTACCGGGTAGTTTGCCTTTCCACCGGAGACCTGGGCTTTTCCTCCGCCAAAACCTACGACCTGGAAGTATGGCTGCCGGGATATAACGGCTATAGGGAAATTTCCAGCTGCTCCGATTTCGAGGATTTCCAGGCACGCCGGGCCAATATCCGCTTCCGCCGGGAAGGCGGCAAACCGGAATATGTTCACACACTGAACGGTTCCGGTCTGGCTGTTGGCCGTACCGTTGCTGCCATACTGGAGAATTATCAGCAGGAGGACGGCACTGTCAGGATCCCTGAAGCCCTGATCCCCTATATGGGCGGCGCGGAGTATATCAAATAGCTTTCTCCTGCCATAATCATCACGATACACTACAGGCGGTACGCATTAGCTTATGTATAACCGTGTTATAAGCGCTCAAATACACGCCGTCTGTTCCGCACCTGTGCAATCAGTAAAGAGCAGTCTGCTTAGGCAGACTGCTCTTTTATTATGCGCCCATCTATATGTCACTTCATATACCCCACATCTATACAGCCCATAATTTGCCGCTTATCCATACTGGCCATAGCCGGCCTATCTTCTTTATATTTTTCATTATAATCAACCTTGACAAGTGAACGATTGTTCACTATAATAAACACATTGGCGACCGTTCGTTCACCAATAGACAAATAATCAATTAAGTAGAGCAAAATCATAGATAAACATGAGAAACATGAACACTACCAAAGAAAAGATTTTACTGACCAGCCTGCGGCTGTTTGCCAGGGATGGCTACGAAGCAGTATCGGTAAGCATGATAGCTCAGGAGCTGGGCATGGCCAAAAGCGCCCTCTACAAGCATTATACCGGCAAAAGGGATATTTTTTTGCAGATAGTGGCCCGCATGGAGCAGATGGATCAGGAGCAGGCCAGCCGCTTTGAGCTGCCCACCGCTGCTCTGCCCCGGCAAAAGACAGCCTATGAACAGGCGCGGCTGGATCAGATAAGCCGCTTCAGCCTGGCCCAATTCTGTTACTGGACAGAGGACGAGTTTCCCTGTCTTTTTCGCCAGCTGCTGACCCTGGAGCAATACCGCAGCCCGGAAATGAGCCGGCTCTATCAGCAATACCTGGCAGCCGGGCCGGTAGGCTATCTGCGGGATCTGCTGGCGGAAATGATAGTTCAGAAAGCAGCTGCCTATCAACTGGCGCTGGAGCTTTACGGACCCATGTTCCTGCTATACAGCATATATGACGGCAGCGACGATAAGTCATTACCCAAATCCCTGCTCCAGGAACATTGCCAGCAGTTCAGCCAGCGGCTGCGGCAGGAGCGCCGGCTTAAACAACCTGAATATAAATAATAATAATTTAAATATACTAAATACAAAATAAGGTGATAAAATGGAATATATAAAAGCGCAAAAATACCATACTCCCCAGTGGCTTACCAAAATAATGGGGCCAAATCCACTGAAGCTGGAAGAAGAACTGCTGGAAGGCCACTTGATCCCCCCAGGCAGCCTGGTATGCGATCTGGGCAGCGGCACCGGTGTTACCAGCATTTTTCTGGCCAGGGAATACGGCTTCACCGTTTATGCAGCTGATCTGTGGAGCGATCCGGAAGAAAACCGCCGCTTTTTCGCCAGCCAGGGATTGAGCGGGGAACAGCTGATACCGGTAAAGGCAGACGCTACTGACCTGCCCTTTGCTCCGGAATTTTTTGACGCGGTGATTTCAACCGATTCCTACAACTATTTTGGCCGTGATCCGCGCTATCTTGATGAAAAGCTGCTGCCTTTTACCAAAAAAGGCGGATACATATACATTGCCATACCCGGCATGAAGCGTGACTGCCATGATAATTTGCCGCCGGAACTGCTGCTTTCCTGGACTTTGGAGCAACTGGACTATATCCATGACGCACAGTGGTGGCGGAATATAATCAGCGGCTGCCAGGGCGCGGAAGTGCTGGATATCAGCGAAATGGCCAGCAATGATGAGGTATGGCGGGATTGGCTGCAGCAGGATAACGAGTATGCTGTAAATGACCGTAAAGCCTTTGCCGCAGGGGGCGGCAAATATCTTAATTTCATCAAAATAGTACTGCGTAAAAAATAAATGCAGGATATAAT
>CAKQQU010000058.1 GCA_934271085.1 uncultured Bacillota bacterium
GTATTTTGATTTTTTTCGGAAAAGAATATGCCCTGCAATTCCTGGGCGGCTATCTTATTGAGTTCAGTCTCAGTATGGATAATCTTTTCGTATTCATATCCATTTTCACAGCTTTTGCCGTACCCCTGGAGTATCAGCACCGTTGCCTTAAATGGGGTATAATATGCGCCATCATTCTCCGCTTTATCTTTATATCCTTAGGCATCACTATCGTCGAAAGCTTTAGCTGGATACTGTATATTTTCGGGGCAGTTCTGATAATCAGCGGCATTAAAATGTGCCGCAATAAGGAAGAGCATAAGGACGTGAAAAACAGCCTGGGAATCAAAGTACTGGGCAAATTCATGCCGATTACCGATGAATATGACGGCCATAACTTTATTACCAAAAAGGACGGCAAGCGTTATGCCACCCCTCTGCTGGCAGTGCTATTCGTTATCGAATTTTCGGATATCCTTTTTGCCATTGACAGTGTTCCCGCAGTATTCTCCGTTTCCACAAATATATTCATAGTTTACAGCTCCAATATTTTCGCTATTCTTGGTCTGCGGGAGTTATACTTTGTACTGGAACATCTACAAAGCCGTTTCCGCTACGTTAAATACGGTGTTGCCGTTATCCTTATGTTTACCGGCGTCAAACTGCTGGGCCTGATTTTCGATTTCCACATTTCCATACTGGCCTCCATCAGCATTATTTTCTCCATTCTTGCCCTTGCCATTATCCTTTCGCTGATAGTTACCAAACGGCAGGCCCAAAAAGCCGCCAAAGATCAACCGGCGGATCCGGATAAGACTCCTGAAAATAACCGCCAGTAATAAATAAACACCCATATATCAGATATACCCATATCCGATAATACCGTAAATTTAAAACAGAGTGTTGATAGCTTTTGGCTATGAACGCTCTGTTTTTTGCTGCAAAACCAGCTCCCCACTAAATCTTCCGGCATTGTACCTGGTTTAATTGTCTATATGTTCCAACTATCACAACAGCCGATATAACTGCCGTAAGGATATCGGAGGCAGGCATTGAATAAAGCACTCCGTCAAGTCCCCAAAACAGCGGGAGGCTAAGGGCAAATCCTACGCCAAATACGATTTCACGCACCATGGAAAGAACTGTTGACGCAACTGCTTTGCCCATTGCCTGCAAAAAAATGAAGGTTGCCTTATTTACGCAGGCCAGTACTATCGTACACAGATATCTGCGGAATGCTTTTACCGCAAAATCCGTATAATAATAGCTTTCATTGGCAGCACCGAATATACCGATAAGCTGCAGCGGGAAAAATTCAACGATAATCAATGCTATTGCTCCGACAATAGCCTCGGCAAAAAGAAGCTTTTTAAACAGCGCTTTTAACCTGTCTTTGCGCCCTGCTCCCATATTATAACCCACAATGGGTATGCAGCCTGCCGCCATACCTACAACTACGGATATAACTATCTGGAAGAACTTCATTACAATACCTACAACAGCCATGGGTATCTGAGCATATTGGGGCTGAGCAAAAATTACATCCAGCGCGCTGTATTTTCGGATCATATTATTGATGGCAGCCATTGAGGCAACAAGGGATATCTGAGATAAAAAACTGCATATGCCAAGCGCTAAGGTTTTACGGATTATCGGCATCCCTAACCTGAAATCATCTTTTGCAAGTTTAATGACCTTTGTATGCAAAAGATACCAAACAGCAAGCACGGCCGTTATGACCTGGCCAATAACAGTAGCGACGGCAGCGCCCATCATACCCCATTTAAGAACAAAGATAAAAACAGGGTCAAGGATGATATTGGTCACAGCACCTGCCAGTATGGATACCATGGCAAATCTGGGGCTGCCGTCCCCGCGTATCACAGGATTCATTGCCTGTCCGAACATATAAAAAGGAATACCGACAGTGATCCATAAAAAATACTCTTTGGAGTGCTGAAAAGTTTCTTCATTAACCGTTCCGCCGAACAAAGCAATAAGCTGATAGCTGAAAACCAGATAAACTGCAGTCAGGATAATGCTTGATATAACCGTAAGCAGTATGGAATTGCCCATACTGCGTGAGGCATATTCAGGTCTATTTTTCCCAAGGCTCAAGCTTAAAAAAGCGCAGCAGCCGTCGCCTATCATAACCGCCACAGCAAGGGCAATAACCGTAAGGGGGAAAACTACAGTATTGGCAGCATGCCGTAAGACCCCAGATAGTCAGCATTGGCTATAAATATCTGGTCTACTATATTGTAAAGCGCTCCTGCCAAAAGTGAAATAATGCAGGGGACTGCATATTTGACCATAAGTTTGTTTAATTTATCATCTGCAAGGCAGGATTGATTGTTATATCCCATTTTCTCCTCCCAATAAACAAAAAAGGTGTAAATCCATAAGTTGGACTTACACCTTTTCGGCTACTCACTATCAATTATTATATTGTAATCCTGCGAATTTTTCAAGGCGTTTTCGCCCAAAATTACAATATTTTACGCTAGCCTTTACAAATATACTATTACATATAAATAATTTTAATTATCTGTTTACCAGGCATGAACCGGAACTATGAATATGCAGAACACCCGCCTTATTCTTGATTAGCCAGTTCTTCCAGCCGGCTATAGGCCGCCGCCGCATCCGGCTTGCCAAATACCGCAGAGCCGGCTACCAGCAGATCAGCTCCGGCATCAGCAATAGCCTTAACATTGGCAGTATCCACCCCGCCGTCTACCTCGATAAGAAAATCCAGACCTTTTTCCTGCCTTAACTGAACCAGACGGCGCAGCTTATCCAAGGTACCGGGTATAAATTTCTGGCCGCCGAAACCGGGATTCACGCTCATTAGCAGTACCATATCGCAGATATCCAAAACTTCCTCTGCCATGCAAAGAGGCGTGGCCGGGTTAAGAACGACCCCTGCTTTACATCCCAGGCTATGGATACGCTGCAGGCTGCGGTTCAGATGACGGCAAGCCTCTGTATGCACGGTTATAATATCGCTGCCTGCTTCCGCGAAGGATTCAAACAGATAATCAGGCTCGTCCACCATCAAATGCGTATCGAAAATCATATTGCTATGAGGACGCAGCATCTTTACAAATCCCGGGCCAAAGCTGATATTCGGCACAAAATGGCCGTCCATAATATCCAGATGAAGATACCTGCATCCGGCATTTTCCACTGCCTGTATCTGCCCGGCAGTTTGCCAGATATCCGCCGACAAAAAGGACGGAGCTATCATTTTCATCTGTAACGCACCTCTTCTCTTTCTCTTATCTCCTGCAGTAAGCGCAAATAACGCTGATATCTTCCCATATCTATTCTGCCCTCAGCCACTGCTTCCTTAACCTGGCAATCAGGCTCTTTATCGTGAAGACAGCCGTCAAAACGGCAGGGCGGCAATTTGCGGAACTCCGGATACCACAAGGGAAGCTGGGATAAAGGCAGATCATCCGGCAGATCCAAAGTAAAAAACCCCGGGGTGTCGGCTATAAAGCCCTTTCCCTTTTCATCCAGGGGCAGTATACGGGTATAGCGGGTAGTATGCTTTCCCCGCCGCAGCCTGTCACTGACCACGCCAACCTGAGCATTTTCATCAGGCAGCAACCTATTGAGCAGGGATGATTTGCCGACGCCGCTTTGTCCGGCAAATACGGTTATCCCCTCATCCATTACCCGGCGGAGGCTGTCTATCCCCTGGTCGCAGGCTGCGGATACGCTGAACACCGGAAATCCGGCCTGCTCATAAGCAGCCTTAATCGTCAAAAATTCCTTTTCCCGATCCTTGGTCAAAAAATCAATCTTATTAAAACAGATCAGAGGATCGATACCTATTCTTTGGGCAATCACCAGCAGCCGATCAGCCAGCAGCAGATCAAAATCCGGCATGCTCCAGGCCAATACGATAATAACCCTGTCCACATTAGCGATATTGGGACGGGGAAGCAAAAGACGGCGGGGGGCAATGGATTCGATCATGCCCGTATTATCCGGCCCCGGGGATACAGTGACCTTATCTCCGGAATATATTTTGGAAAACTCTTTCTTTAACCGTCCACGCGGTTTGCAGTCCAGTATATCCCCATCAGCCAGACGGACCTGATAAAATCCGCCGTAACCTGATACGACCATTCCCGGCAGATCAGTCATTAATAAAGGCCCTCTGTACCAACAATCACGCCATCTTCGTAAACACTGAGAGTGCCTTCACCATAATAGGTGATAACTTCCTGGATAAAGCTGCCTGACTCCTGAATGGCATTATAAACCTCCCGGGCGCCGCGCTTATCTTCCACCTTAACTATGACCTGATGGTCTTCATCATCATCAGGCACCATCCAGGTAAAGGTATGTGTCTTTTCCTGTGGGCCGGGGCCGCTGCTGATAGTAAGAGTGATCTCGGCTCCTGTCTTGGTAGCTACACCGGGAAGTATGCTCTGTTCACAGATAAGCCCCTTATCATATTCATGGCTTTCCGCATATTTGGTCTCAACTACCACAAAGCCATTTTGGATGATAGTTGGATTAGCTATTTCCATTGTCATACCCAGCAAACTTGGCATAGCTATATCTTCCGGCTCGGGCCCCATGGATACTACCAGTTCGATCTTGGAATCAAGGGTGATTTTAGAGCCGGCAGTGGGAGACTGAAGAATGATTTCATCCTTTGGTTTTTCCTCATCGTACTGCTCGATAAATTCTATATTGGTAAAACCCTTGTTTTTCAGGGTAAGTTCAGCTATTTTACGGGTGGCGCCTTCCACAGTGGGCATTTCCGCCTGTTCCGCGCCCTGGCTGACCGTTACGCCGATAGTACGGCCGCGGCTTACTTTGGTACCTGCGTCAACATCCTGGGAAAGAATTATACCAGCCGGCTGATCGCTGGTTACATAAGTAGGACTCAGCAGCAGCCCCACTTCCTCCATTTTTGCTTCGGCATCATCATAAGTATATCCGGTAACAGGAGGTACTTCCACACTGCCGCCGTCTATATTGCCCAATAAATGGGCAACCAGCCAGACGATAAAGATCAATGCTACCCCTGCGCCGGCCAAGATGGCGATACGCTTGCCGCTTAGCCTGCCGTGATTATCCGTTTTATTTATTGTCTGGGACTGTTGCCTGTTGGCCCCAGGTTTATTAATTATTTTATCTTCGGTAAAGGAATTGGCTTCGGCTGCGGAACCAATGCCTTCATAGGCTGCGCGCACTGCGTCAGCCATTTCCCTGGCGCTGTCATAACGGGTCTCCGGGTTTTTGCGCATAGCCCGCATCACCACATAGGAAATACCCATGGGAACCTTGGGATTTATCTGATGGGGCGGGATCAGCTCGCCCTGCACATGCTGCATGGCAATGGAAATAGGCGTTTCGCCCAGGAAGGGCAGGCGGCCGGTAAGCATTTCATAAAAGACCACGCCAACCGAATAAATATCTGATTTTTCAGTAACAGGCTGGCCCTGCACCTGCTCAGGAGAAATATAATGTACCGAACCCATGATGCGGCTGGAAGTATTGTATGTAAGGGTAACATCGCTCATACCCACAGCTATACCAAAGTCGGTTACCTTGGCTCTGCCGTCTTTGGAAAGCAGTATATTATGGGATTTTATATCACGATGGATAATACCATGCTCATGGGCATGCTGTATGCCGGCAAGGATCTGGCTGATGATATTACAGGCCTCCGGAACAGGCAACACGCCCTTCCTGCGTATATAATCCTTCAGGCTCTCTCCTTCCACAAACTCCATCACGATATAATGCATGTTTTCCTCAAAGCCAACATCATAAACGCTGACAATATTGCTGTGAGAAAGGCTTGCTACCGCCTGGGCTTCGTGGCGGAAGCGCCGGACAAAATCAGCATTATTGGCATATTCTTCCCGCAGTATTTTAATAGTAACCATGCGGTTAAGCAGCAGATCCTGTCCTTTATAGACAATAGATGTACCGCCGCTGCCCAGCTTTTCAATGATCTTATAGCGGTTATTGAAAATTTTACCTATCATACTCGCACCTCATAATCAGTCATGGGAAACAATAATTACAGAGATATTATCATAGCCGCCTCTGTTAAAGGCCGCTTCTGCCAGAAATTCCACAGCGGTACGCAACTGCGCCACCCGCAAGGTGATATCCTTCATCTCTTTTTCTTCCACCAGATTGTATAAGCCGTCGCTGCATAAAAGCAGATAATCACCCTTTTTCCAGGTGGTTTCCACCATATCCACTTCTGCCAGCGAATCCTGGCCGATAGCTTTCAGCAGAATATTTCTATGCGGATTATTACGGGCTTCCTCCGGCTTTAGCTGCCCATCCCGTACCAACTGGGCCACCAGGGAATGATCCTGTGTCAGCTGGCGAATACCGTCTTTATTAAAAAGATAGGCGCGGCTGTCGCCGATATGAACGATAGTGATCTTATCATCCCGGACAATGGCGGCAGTCATGGTAGTACCCATGCCGTCCAGCCCGGGCTTTTTGCCCTTACGAGAGAGAAAATTATTGGCCTCGTAAAAGGCTTCTCTCAACATATCCGCAGGATCGCCGTCCGGTTCGGCCCAGGTTTTTTCTGCCACTATGCGCACAGCGGTAGCAGAGGCTATTTCACCGGCTTCCCTGCCGCCGATACCGTCTGCAACTACAAAAACGCCGTTTTTGACATCGCAGTAAACCGCATCTTCATTGTTTTCTCGTACTGCTCCCACGTGAGAGATATACTCAGCTTGCATATGACCCCCTACCCGATAGCAGTTATCTAAGGTAATATTTGATCTCTTGCATCATTTGCGTCCATTCTCCGTCTCAGCTGGCCGCAGGCTGCCTGAATATCGCCGCCCCGCTTATGGCGAAGCTGCAAAGGCACGCCCAGTTCCTCCAGCCTATGACAAAATTCCCTTACTGTTTCATCATCCGGAGGAGATATACCGGCTTCCGGCAAGGGATTGGCCGGTATAATATTAACAAGAATATCGGTTCCTGTCAATAAATCTGCCAGATGCCGGGCATCCTCAGGCCTGTCGTTCACTCCCTGAAAGAGAGCATATTCCATAGTCAGCCTTCTGCCGCTGCGCTGACGGTAATACTTACACACTTCCATCAGTTCCGCCAAAGAATAGTGAGCGGCTCCGGGCATAAGCCGGCGGCGCAGTTCGTCATCTGCAGCGTGCAGCGATACGGCCAGGCCGATCTGATAATCCCATTCCGCCAGCTCTCTGATACGGGGAACCAGGCCGCAGGTAGATACGGTTATCCTCCGCATGCCAATATTCATACCATCTTCGCAATTAAGCAGCTCGATGGATTTTTTAACCGCCGCTATATTGGCCAGCGGCTCGCCCATACCCATATAAACAATATTGGTGATCCCGGAAAAACCAAGCTCATAGGCTAGTTTATCCGCAATCTGCACCTGGGATACGATTTCCCCGGCAGTAAGATTACGAAAATTATCATGCAATGCTGTGGCGCAGAAGCGGCAGTTCATGGCACAGCCGCTCTGGCTGCTGACGCAGCAGGTGGCGCGATTATGGGCCTGCCAGCGCTCATAAAGCATCAGCACCATCTCTATACGTTCGCCGTCATTAAGTTCCAGCAGCAATTTAATAGTATCTTCTGCCTGGGAAATCTGTTTATCCAGAATACGGGGCAGCGCAACCGTAGTTTCTTCGGAAAGCCGTACCCTTAGACCAGCGGGAATATCGGTCATCTGAGAAAAACTGCCGGCGCCGTTTTTCTGAATATGACGGAAAAGCTGCCTGCCTCTGAAAGCAGGCTGGCCTATGCTTTTAATATATGAAGTAAGTTCCTCTTTAGTCAAAGAACGTAATTCCAACAATTCCATTATTTTTTCTCCAGCAGCGCTATATAAAACCCGTCCATACCTTTATCATCCATAAAGGGCAAAAGCTGTATCTCGCCGCTGGCCAGCTTGTCCTTATATTCAGGCATAAATTTCTGCAGGCCTGCCAGCGGTACCAAAGTGAAATCAGGATGCTCTACCAGAAAACGGTGGACATTGGCGCCGTTTTCATCGTCAGTTATGGTACAGGTGGAATAACAGATACGTCCGCCCTTCCGCAGATAGCGGGCTGCTGACTCCAGCAACTCATAGGACAAGCGGGCCAACTGCCCCACTGATGCGTTTTCCTTGCGAAAACGGCTGTCAGCTCTCACGCCAAGGGTCCCCAATCCGCTGCAGGGTGCGTCCAGCAGAATATAATCAGCCCAGCAATCATAGGTTTCCGGAAGCTCACGGCTGTCCGCTACCTCGGCCTGAATGATATCCACACCCAAACGCTCGGCATTGGCCTGGATCAGCGCCGCCTTATGAGGATGTATATCAAAGGCGTGGATTTCGCCGCTATTATTCATCAAGGCTGCCAAATGCGTAGTTTTTCCGCCGGGAGCAGCGCAAAGATCAAGCACCCGGGAACCGGGAGCAGGAGAC
>CAKQQU010000059.1 GCA_934271085.1 uncultured Bacillota bacterium
AGGGAGGGTATTATTTTACTTCGGCAACCCGCTTGCCATCTTTGCTCTAATTTCTAATAACTTACCGATTCTTAAGCATTGAATAATACTTTGCGGCAGTAATGTAAGAATACCTATATTTATCGATCAGATTTGTATTGCTTCCTCTTTTTTACATATGCGGCAGCACGCCCGCCATCTTTATTCTAATCTTTCATAACTTACCGGTTTTTTGCATCGAATAATATTTGTTTGTAATACTATTCGTATCCGCGGTATTGACAAAATAGTCGTTTTGTGGTGAATATGTGTTGAAAGAAGTCTCTGATGAGCGACCGCTGTGCTTGGGATTTCCCAGACCAGCACCCGCCAAGGGGACTTCTTCAGTATTGACATAATAATTGTTTTGTTATATTTTAAACATAGGGTCAGATGCATTTCCTGCCCTGGGCAATTGGAGCCCAGATGTTGGGAGATCATCGAGACCCTTTTTTTCATATATTATTCTGCCTGCTTCCCGTTCGTTTTTTATGAATTGGTTAAAATCTTTTTTACCATAAGCACTGGGAATTACGTTGCTTATACCCAAAGAGCCGTTATTGTTGACAACGCTATTCGCCTCTGTGGTATTGACGGATCGGTCGTTTTGTGATATAGTTTTGCTTAAATAGAGTTGCGGTCTTGCTGGTAACCCTGGGTACTGGACCCAGTAAGTTCCCAGCTAACCCGGTGCACCGGGGACAGGGAGCAGCTCTATATTTTTTATTACCCTATGGGTGCGGTATTTGCTCTCACCAGGAGTTACTTCCGTATCAAAAGCAACCGTATAATTCTGCCCTTAATATTTTTTTTCTTACTGCCCTCTTTGGCTATATATTCACCGCAGCCCCTCTATGGACTTTTCAAATTCATTATATAATTTAGCCGTTTTCAAGGGTGTTGCTGCGAACAGCAGATATCTTACCTTTTCCCTCTGGTCGTGCTATTATGTTGCCAGAAGGAATATTAGGAGGTGCAGCCGTGGCTTGCATTACCGAAGATGGACGCATACTGGATACATCTCCGATGCGGGAGGGCAAAGGAATATTGGAGCTAATTAACGGCTCTTGGGTGCCAGCTAAATCTCCATTGTATGGTGCTGAATTATTCTCCGCCCGGGTGCTTTCACCAAAAGAATTGTCCCAGATATTGAAATCCGGCAAATTAAGCTGATCCCACATGGCAATACTTTTGTTTTGATCTTGCAAATATTGCGCTTGTGTTTCCGGAGATGCAGTTGCAAAATCAGCGACGCCATTTTTCATAGATAGCGTCAGACTGTAGTTTGACTTTCCAGCCATCAGGCCGGGTAAGTTGCAATTCGCATTTCATCCCGTTTTCGTCTGCCATGCTCGCACCCCATGATTTGGGTATCAAAAAAGCCGCCCCGGGCGGCTCTACTATCAATTTAATTATTCTTACAATATTATTATAACACGGTTTTTACCAGGTATTTTTTTTGTAAACCGCCTGCAAAATAACTATTGGCATACGGTATACCAGTATGATGAATGGCACCATCAGCAAGAAGCCATGTTACTACCTGAAATAGGGCGAGCCAATGGAATACATAATCAGCTTTATGATTTTGCTTCTGTTACTCGTTCTTGGAATAAAGAAATAACCGCCCCGAGCTAAGGGAACGGCTCCCCATTCTAACCTATAAACCGACAATGGGAGTAGCCGCCTGCTGCAACAGGCAGCCACCTTCTTGATAAATATTATATAATGTTAATGGGGTGAAGTCAATGGGTTAAACTTCAGCTAAAGCTGTACAAAAATACCAAGCAAAGACCTACACGCAAAATGCGATAAGGATCAAAAAAGAACTTGCTGCCGAGTTTGACAAAAAATTAAAAGAGAACGGCAATACCAAAGCGGCAGTAATCAGAGAAGCGATAGAAAACTATATAGCAAACTAACAGGCAGATTGCCTATCCGAGAAACTAAATAAGCTGCCACGCTACACCAAAACCCATAAGTTGTCCGGAGTTTTTCTTATTTTCCCAGCAATTTTTTGCTTTTTGGTATTTCTGCTTGCACAGAATATCTTTTGATTATGGTACGCTCATCGCCTTGAACATGGCAAACCCATTATTGGCTTTAGCTGTGAACCATGGTAACATATCCAGCGAGCAGCGGCATCGGGGTACATGGTCTTATCCAGAGAGTTGCCAAAAGGCTTCTCCGCTTCTTCAGGTTGGCCGTCCGGCTACCTTTTGCCGCTTTATGCGGACGCAAGCAAATCTTGAAAAGCTTTTATGCTTATCCCTACTTTAATGCAAGATAGAAACATCTTGATAATAGTATATTTGCATGTGTTTAGCTGCCGGTTTGTCCGGCTTGCAATATTTTTCCAGCAAGTTTTCGATTAATCAGCCAAATTGCAACAAATTACATATAATAATACCAATAATAGCTTTTTTCCTTGCTTTTTCTGCATACCATGATATAATGAAATTAAATAAAGGGAATTTAGCCATAGTTGCAGATTTGGCAAATTTTTTTTGCCCAAATATTGTCTACATGTATTTTTCAGTCTAAGGGGCTGACTTTTTATATGCCTCAATGGACTGATTTCAGGCTAAAATAACCCGCGACTTAGCATAATATATTTTAGGAGGAAATTACCAATGGCGATTAAAATCGGTATTAACGGCTACGGACGTATAGGACGTATTGTTCTGCGTCAGGCGCTGGCAATGCCAGAAGAATTTCAGGTATGCGCGATTAATTACCGCGATGTGGATCTGGACTACATGGCTTATATGATGCGCTATGATTCTACTTTCGGAAGATATTCCGGAACCGTCCGCGCTGTTGATAACGGTTTATTGTTTGATGAAAAATATTTTGTCCCGGTATTCACCGGTTCCAGTGCCGAAGATCTTCCCTGGGGAAAATGCGGCGCTGAATATATTGTAGAATCTACCGGTGCTTACAAGACCTACGAAAAATCCAAGGCGCATTTGGATGCGGGAGCCAAAAAAGTAGTAATTACCGCACCTGCCAAAGACGACTCCCCTACTTTTGTTGTAGGCGTTAATCATAATGACTATACCAAGGATATGGATGTGGTTTCCAATGCTTCCTGCACTACCAATTGCCTGGCTCCCCTGGTAAAAGTGGTCAATGATAACTTTGGTATAGTGGAAGGCCTGATGTCAACGATACATTCTTCCACATCAAAGCAAAAAGTAGTTGATTGCCGCTCCAAAAAGGGCTGGCGCATAGGCAGATCGGTATACAATAATATTATTCCTTCCACTACCGGTGCAGCTAAGGCATGTGGCCTGGTCATTCCGGAAATGAAAGGAAAACTTACCGGTATGAGTTTCCGTATTCCCACCCCGGATGTATCCATTGTTGACCTGACGGTTTTGCTGAATACCAAAACTGATTATGAAACTATTTGCAAAACCATCAAAGAGGCTTGTGAAACAACTATGAAAGGCGTTATGTCTTATTGCGATGAAGATGTTGTTTCTGCTGATTTTGTAGGCTCTACTTATACCTCTAATTTTGATGCCAAAGCAGGAATGATGATCAATGACAATTTTGTCAAATTGCTTTCCTGGTACGATAATGAATGGGGTTACTCTACCAAGATATTGGAGCTTATCAAGCATATGCATTCTGTGGATAATGCTTAGTATTTTAAAAAGAGCCAGCTTGCCAACAGGCTGGCTCTTTTAAATTCTTTTGTACCTTTTTTATTGACAATATAGCTGGTATGCTTTAGAATAAATATCGCCTGATAAATCAGGTCATTTTTGGGGGCATGGCTCAGTTGGGAGAGCGCCTGCTTCGCATGCAGGAGGTCGGGGGTTCGAATCCCCCTGTCTCCACCATCAGTATAGCCTCATAAGTCTACCAAGACTTATGAGGCTATCTTTTTTATTACCTGTTAACAATTAAAGGCTAAGGCTGATTCTATGCTACTGAGAATAAACCATGTTCAAACATCTCTGGGCTTATAGACATTATTTGCGGTTCGGGTGCATCTTCAAATGCAATGAGAATGTATGTATCATTCGACCCGACAACACAACCGATCCTGTTTTTTTGATTATCTCGGACAAGGGTACCAAAAAGAAGGCCGTGAGAGAAATGATACTTCAAATCTGTATTGTCAACAGAACGATCAATATACTGTTTCCATTCTGGAGCATCCATCATATCGCGACCTTTAAGGCAAAGCTCAAGCAGGGAAACCAATTTTTCAGGAGTTGCCTCGCCTGTTTCAAACATCATGCAAAAGTACCGTTGGAATTGCGCTAAGGAGATTGGAACGATATTAAGACGCTGCCGTTGGTCCCCCTGAGAGTACCAAACACCGTGGCGGAAAGTTTCAGCTGTATTCGTATCGATTCTTACAGCTATGAACATGCCATACACTGGTTTTTGATAGTTATTTATTGCATCTGAAACATGCCGCCTAACCGGCTCTCCTTCCATTGCTTCCTGTCGAGATGATGTAGACATGGTGACTTCTGTTAATATTGTGAAATTATCAAATTCACAATACAGATCACCTTTACCGCCACCAGCTGTAGATACAGGCATAAAATCAGAATCTAGGCGGAATCCGCGTACCTCATAAGGTTTGTTTACCATGTGATCTATAGCAAGAGCCGCACGCCAGAGCGTCCATTCGAGATAGGCAGCAGCTTCTTCTCGAGGAACCTCAATTATATTATCCTCATCGTACTCTTTTTTACCACCACCATGAATAAGCAATGTCATATAATCTGATATTTCTTGCCATTTTTCCCGTTGCTCAGCCGCATAATTGATTTCATTTGTTTGCGAAAGGATGTTCTCCAGTCGTTGACGGGCAATATTAATTTCAGTTGCTGTTGTGAGCGGGAGATCAGAAATATCAAAGGTAATGTGCCGCTCATGAAGCTGCTGCGTTAGGTCTTGAAGAATTGCTGTTGCTACTTCAGCATTATCAGAGGGCAACGGTGCACCATTACATAGAGTCTTTAGAGTATCCAGAAGAGAGACCGTGCTCGAGGTCGTTTTTGCAAGTTGCTCAGCAAGAAGGTGCTTCGCTGGTACAATCATCAGACCGCGGCCTTTTCTTTGTAAGACACCAGTTATGCGAAGGTATCTCATATTCATATCACTATAATCCAGGAAATTAGAAGCTTTCTTATCGTAATGCTCTCCACGCTTGGCGATTTCCTGCCTATCAAATGGACGTTTAGCTGGCGATGCCTTACGGCGATCTCTCAAATCAAGAATTTGATCAACAACATAGTTTATATCGTAAGTGGGGTTTGTCGTATGTCCCCAGAGTGCAAATTCGATACGAGCTAATTCTGAAGACCCCGTTCTACGCTCTAATTCCAGCATTATTGCAAGTATCCATCGAAGCGGGGAATAGAAGCCAGAGCCATCTGGCATTATGTATTGTTCAACGCTGGATGCCCTAAGAAAGCATTCTTGAACTGCGGGGAAGGTATCAGCTTGAAGAAAAATCTTTCCAAAAGGTGTTAAATCATCTAGTTTCCCCAAATCTTCCTGTGTAAAGCCTGAGCTAGTGCTAACCTGCGGATATATAAACCCATGTCTAGAAAACATTAAACGCCATTTTCTTGCATGGCTTCCGCTTGTATCTTTTCCGGCGACATTTTGAATAATGCCCTTTTTATCAAGGTAGTTCATAAAACCTACCTCGTTTTCTCTCCCATGGAGATTGCCAATATAGGGAGATTGTGCAAATACTTGCAAACCATCCTGAATACGCTCAGGATTACGAAGACCGGTATTACCAACAAGCCAAATAGAAATGTTCTCCTCCATTTTTTGCCCCCTATTCAATAAGCTATAAACAGGTACTCTTGAACCCTGTTTTGATTGGTTTTAACGTCTTTTTGATTCCCGAAAGAATATGTATAGTCGATGGGAGTCACTTCCACCGTTGTTTTATGTTTCTTCAGGAGTTCGATCATTTCTTCTTTTGTCGGAAGGCAATTTGATGAATATGAGACAATGAGGATACTGTTTGAAAACTTATTGAACAATTGATCAAAAGCATCATATGCTCCAGTTTTTGAAGAAAACGGCGTTGGATATGATCTGAATTTTTTTGTTTTTGTATGCTGTTGTATTTCAACGCCCTGCCAATCACGGGCAAGTCCTTCAACAAAATGATATCTACGTACATATTCATTGTCTGATCGCGTTGAAAAATATGGCGGATCAATATATACGAGATCGGGTGTCTCGACCGCGACATTCATTGCATCATCATGGAGAGCATGATTCTTTTTACCGTTATCAAATACAGCTCCATTTACTGCGGCTACAGCTTCGAGAAACTGTTCGGCTAAGGACATCTGTAAATCTTTCCGACCGTCGTCATATCTATTGCCAACATAAGTAAAAATACCACGAGGGCGTTTTTTTAAGCACGCTCGAATCAAGGCGCTCATTGCGATGGCTTGTTTATAAGGATCACGTATTCTTTTGATGTTGGCACGTATATTATCAATCAACACATTATCAGCATCACTGAAAAATAGATCTTTGAAGGTTTTTTCCACAAAATGATCATTCTCTGCTGATTCCAAAAGCAAAGAAGCAGTTTCCGCGTTAGAAAGAACAATATGGTTATTTTCTATCATCGCTTTTGCAAATGTAGCCGACATAGCCATGTAATCATTACAAATGACAGATTTGCCCTGGGCTTTATACATATACCCGACTACCCCAGAACCAGAAAAAAGGTCTAATACAGTATCAAAAGAAAATTTTGATGATGCCTTCCAGATTTCTTCCAGAAGCTTATTCTTTGAACCCATAAAGCGTGTAGAGGGGTATTTTTTTATTTGCGGAGATAAATCTTTAGACAGGCATGGGAATGCAGTAACGATTACATCTTCACCAGTTCGATTTTTCCCATTACAAGAGATATGTCTCTTGGTTTGAATAATATCCCTAGGATAGGCAGAATACAGCTCATGAACAAGAGGATGATTCGAATTTGTCAATATAATAAAACAACCACGATCTACAAGCTCATTTACTATTAGCGATAATGTAACATGATCTTTTTTATAAAACTGCTCTTTTGTGTACCGCTTAAAATCTGCGTATTCTGAAACAGGTATATACGGAGGATCGAGGAATATAAAATCACCAGCCCTCGCATATTCCCTCAAAACCTCAATATAATCTCCACAGATTATTGTGGCTTTTTTCAAAACTTTGGAAGCAGCACGTAGCGTATGATCATCGCAAATATTAGGTTTTTTATATTTACCATATGGAACATTGAACTTTCCGTCTTTGTTTACCCTATAGAGGCCATTAAAGCAAGTCTTATTAAGATAAATAAAGCGTGCAGCGGCTTCAGCTTTTGGAAGTGCCTCCCAGTTTAAACTACGCATGCTATAATAGAATTCTTCTGTATTCTCATATGTTGTTAGAAAACGAATGATCTCATCAACATGCTCTGCTACCTGCTGATACGCATTAATTAACTCAGGGTTACTATCAGATATAATAGCGTTGTCTGGGCATAGAGAAAAGTATAAAGCTCCTCCACCAAAGAAAGGTTCAATATACCTCCCACTATAGGTGGGTATACGGGGAAGAATTTCTTTTAGCAATTGCGTTTTACCGCCAGCCCATTTTACTATGGGCTTTAATTTAATATTTGGAATAGCAGCAGGTGCACCTTTTTCTGTTACTTCTATACCGGAATACTCCATTATCTCCTCAATACCACACCCCAGCCCAGTGCAGATCTTCTCAAGTATTTCAGTGTTTACATTTTCGTTTTTTGCTAACTTAGCTACAGAGGCGTGACTTATTCCCGAAATCTCACAAAGGTCCTTTTTTTTCAGTCCTCTTTGTTTTAGAAGAGCCCAGAGTTTATCATATGTAATTGCCATTATAGCCCTCCGTTCTTTCTGCAGCTATCACAAGAATTATACGACAGATATCGATAAAAATCAATCAAAATTC
>CAKQQU010000060.1 GCA_934271085.1 uncultured Bacillota bacterium
ACAGCCATTACCGTTGCCTGGCTGGCTCAGCTGCAGCCTATAGCCATGGTTATAGTGGCTGCTTTTATCGCTGTAATGCAAAAGGGCGCCGGCCGCATCCAAACCACCTTCGGAATACCGGCCGCTGCCTCCGATGTGCTTATAGGCATTATCCTTTTCTTCATGCTGGGCTGCGAATTCTTTATCAATTACCGCTTGATATTCCGGAGCAGAAAGGAAGGTGCCTCCAATGCTTAACACCATCGCCAATCTGTTTGTAGCCGCGGTGCTGGCAGGCACTCCCCTGCTTTTCGGCACTATAGGCGAGATCCTTACCGAAAAATCCGGCAACCTGAACCTGGGCGTAGAGGGCCTGATGTATATGGGCGCCATATCCGGCATTGCCAGCGTTTATTATGTGGAAAGCTGGCTGGGCAGCTCCATTTCAGGAATAGGCTGCGCCCTGGTGGCAGTGTTGTTTGCCTTTTTGCTGGGCGCCTTTGGTTCCGCCATCTATGGTTTTCTTACCATAACCCTGCGGGCCAATCAAAATGTCACCGGTCTGACTCTGACTATTTTCGGGACCGGTTTTGCCAACTTTTTCGGGGAAGCTATCACCAACGCTGCCCCCAACAAAATCCTCACTATCTCTACCGAGGCCAAAGCTACCTTTGCCAATAGCTCCATCTTTCCCTTTATGGCAGATCTGGCAGAAAAAAGTCAGTTTTGGTATTATATCAACAAGCTGTTTTTCTCCTATAACTTCGTTGTATATCTGGGTATAATCCTGGCTATACTCATGGCTGTTTTTCTGAAGCGCACCCGCGTCGGGCTTAATCTGCGGGCAGTTGGCGAGGATCCGGCCACTGCTGATGCAGCCGGCATCAATGTCAATCGCTATAAATATCTGGCTACCATAATAGGGGGCGGCATCTGCGCTATCGGCGGCATGTATATTTCCCTGGTAACCAGCAATGGCGTATGGATATATAATTGCGTAGGCGGCAAGGGCTGGATAGCCGTAGCTTTGGTTATCTTTGCCGTCTGGTCTCCGGCCAGAGCCCTTATCGGCTCGCTGGTATTTGGCGGGCTTTCCATTCTGCGCATGTATGTTCCTATGGGAATACCCATCGAGATATATGATGTATTCCCCTATCTGTTTACAATCATAGTGCTTATAATTACCAGCATACGTCAGAATAAAGAGCATAATATGCCAAAACATTGCGGTTTCAATTACTTCCGTGAGGAAAGATGAGGTCATATAAATGAAAACACTGGAAGAAAAAATAGTTGCCGATGGTCTGGCTCTGGGAACAGAGATAATTAAAGTAGATTCCTTTCTTAACCACCAGATCGATGTTAAATTTCTCCGCTCCATGGGCCAGGAATTTGCCCGGCTTTTTGCGGCAGACGGCGTTAGCAAAATACTCACCATGGAAAGCAGCGGTATTGCCATAGCCTATGCTACTGCCGAAGCCATGGGGGATATCCCCGTGGTATTTGCCAAAAAAACCAATGCCAATACCATGGATGCCGAAAAATACAGCGCCGCAGTAAAAAGTTTTACCCGCGGCACTACCTCTATGGCCTGCGTTGCCAAAAAATTTCTTGCGCCGGAAGACGTCATCCTGATAATAGATGACTTTCTGGCTCATGGCGAAGCTGCCGGAGCTCTGATAGATATAGTGCGCCAGTCCGGCGCCCACCTGACAGGTATGGGTGCGGTAATAGAAAAGAAATTCCAGGGCGGCGGCGATAAACTGCGTGCTTCGGGACTGCATCTGGAATCCCTGGCAATAGTGGAAAAAATAGAGGACGGCATTATCTCTTTTGCCTAAATCATTTGCCATTTATCGTCAAAATTCACTTATTGGGAATTATTTTCAATAATTGACAAAAATCAGGCTATCATTTATGATATATTTAGTTATCAGATACTGAGAAAATCAGTTTAGTTTTATAGCCAAATAATTTTAAATTTAATAAGGAGGAGCAAACAATGGAACTTAAAGGAAGCAGAACAGAAGCAAACCTGCAGGCAGCTTTTGCCGGAGAATCTATGGCCCGCAATAAATACACCTATTATGCATCTCAGGCCAAAAAAGACGGCCTGGAAGAGATCGCTGAAAATTTCCTGATCACTGCAGATAACGAAAAAGAGCATGCAAAAATCTGGTTTAAGGAACTCCATGGCGGTTCTGTACCCACCACTGCCGTTAATCTTCAGGACGCCGCTGCCGGCGAAAATTATGAATGGACCGAAATGTATGCGGAATTTGCCAAAGTAGCCAAAGAAGAAGGCTTCGACAAAATAGCTTTCCTCTTTGAAAACGTGGGCAAAATCGAAAAGCATCATGAAGAAAGATATCTGAAATTCCTGGATGCCCTTAACAAAGACGAAGTTTTTGTCCGCGCTGATATCCAGATCTGGCAGTGCCGTAACTGCGGCCATCTCCATGTAGGCACATCCGCCCCGGCTATCTGCCCCGTATGCGCTCATCCTCAGGCATATTTCCAGATCTGCAAAGACTAAGAATGATCATATATTAAAGATCATATGTAATGCTTTATAAAAGGAGGCTACATCAAGTAGCCTCCTTTTTATACTATATTTATCTTTAAAACATGCCTGGCCGCTAAGCTATTTGCCAGTACAGCAAACAACGGCTACCGCATCCACTATATCCTGGGCGGAACAACCGCGGGAAAGATCATTCATCGGTTTGGCCATGCCCTGCAGCAGAGGGCCGATTGCCCTTGCCCCGCCAAAGCGCTGCACTGCTTTGTAGCAGGTATTGGCGCAGTTAAGATCAGGAAAGACCAGAATATTTGCGCGGCCTGCTACCGGACTGTTAGGAGCTTTAAGCGCCGCTACCTCCGGAGATACTGCGGCATCCAGCTGCATTTCGCCGTCTACCAGCAGATCGGGATATTTTTCATGGGCTATTTTTACCGCCTGAGCCACCTTATCCACAGAAGGATGGAAAGCGCTGCCCAAGGTGGAATAGCTTATCATGGCTACCCTGGGCTCAGTAAAACCAAGTATATTCCGGGAGGAGCAGGCAGTGGCATAAGCAACATCAGCCATTTCTTCCGCAGTAAGGGTAGGGTTGACGCCGCCGTCAGCAAAAAGGATGACACCATCCTCGCCAATGTCCTTATTGGGGGTAATCATAATAAAGTAAGCGGACGCCAGGCTGACATTGGGGTCGGTACGGATAACGGTAAAGCCGGGACGCAGCACATCCGCAGTAGTAGCCACAGCGCCTGCCACCAATCCGTCTACAATATCATTTTTCAGCATCATCACGCCAAAAAGCAGAGGATCCTTCATTTCTTCGTAAGCGCGTTCCTCAGTCATGCCTTTATGCTTGCGCAATTCATAGTAGGCTTTGGCAAAATCATCATAAAGCTGATATTTAGTGGGGTCGGCCAGCTTTATGCCGGTCAGGTCAATATTGAGTTTATCAGCCAATTCCTGTATCTTTTCGATATTTCCCAGCAGGGTCATCTCTGCCATGCCGTCTTTGGTGATAGCAGAGGCTGCCCGCATAACTCTTTCGTCGCAGCCTTCCGGCAATACTATGCGCTTATGGGCTTCTTTGGCTCTCGCATGTATCCCTTTCATAATATCCATAATATTATCCTCCGGTAATTACAACGGTTTACATAAAAAACGATTGTATTTTTGTATACTTTTAATTAAAACATTTTTTTCGGCAGCAACATGTTTGTTAAAAGTATTTTCTGCAGAAAATACTATATAAACCTCCAATATAGGCAACAAGCAGTTTACAGCCATGTTTTTGCCGAAAACAGAATGTATTATTATATTTGCTTACGATAATTCAGCAAAATTATATCATATTTTATCACAAAAAGCAACTAAATTTACCCCCGAAAGCAGATGCCGAAATATTTATGCCGGCTACGGAAAAATAAAGGTCAAATTTTTTAAATAAAGGTCAAATTTCCTATTGACATTTAGCGCCAATAGGTGTATATTAGCACTCAACAGGAGAGAGTGCTACCAAAACTATTAAAGGAGGCTCTGCGATGGACGACCGCAAAAAACAGGTTCTGAATGCTATCATCAAAGATTATATAGCTAACGCCGAGCCGGTAGGCTCCCGAGCTGTTGCCAAAAAATACGATCTTGGCGTCTCTCCTGCCACCATCCGTAATGAAATGAGCGACCTGGAAGAGGACGGCTACATCGAGCAGCCCCACACTTCCGCCGGGCGCATCCCTTCCGGCAAGGGTTACCGCTATTATGTGGATAATCTTATGGAAAAGGAGCGTCTGACCCCGGCCCAGATAAAACAGGTCAAACAGGTTTTAAGCAAAGAGATCAATGAAATGGATGAATTCATGCGCTCATGCTGCAATATGATCTCCTGCCTGACCCACTATACCGCCCTGGCCGCCGTTCCCGAGCACAGCCGCGGCGTACTGACAAATCTGCAGCTGGTAGCTGTAAACGATCATCAGCTTATGGTAATACTGCTGGCATCCACCGGCATTATCCGTCATAAGCTTCTGGAGGTGCCTAATGGCATAACCCAGAAAGAATTGGACCGAATAGAACGGCGGATGCAGGAAAGGCTGACCGGACTGGCCCTGCGGGATATAAGCTATGAGCTGCTGCAGGAACTCTTTGACGAGTTTCAGCTGCGTGATAAAATGGCAGCTCAGGCATTGGAGTTACTGGAGCAGGCCCTGACCGGCGAAGGAGCGCACAAAATATATACCGGCGGCGTTACCAATATGCTTTCCCAGCCGGAATTCCACGATATCGACAAGCTGAAAAGCATGTTTGCCATGGTAGAAGAAGAAGATATGGTGGAAAAACTGCTGAACTCGGCAGCCGGCGAAAAAATTACCGTTACCATCGGCGGCGAAATGCCGGTGGACGATGCCAAAGATTGCTCTATGGTCGTTGCCAACTACTTTGTCAATGGCGAAAAAGCCGGCAGCATCGGCGTACTTGGCCCCACCAGACTGAATTACAGCCGCACCGTATCGCTTATGGAATTAATAGCCGGCGAACTGAGCCGCTCCCTTTCAGATAAGGACTCTTCCCCTGAAGGAGAAAAAAAATAGTTGTTGCCAAAGTACAGACTTTGTAACCAATATAAATGAGGTGAAAACATGACCGAAGCCAACAAACAGGAAATTAAAGAGGAAAAGCCCGATAAGGAACAGCCGGAGGAATTGGCTGCCGAGGAAACTTCCGAAAAAGCGGAGTCAGAGCTTTCCAAAGAAGCGCTGGAAATGCAACAGGCTATCCTGGCAGGAGATTTTGATATCTGCGACTTTCTTGCCCAGTACAAAAAAGCGCAGGCAGATAAAGAAGAAAGTGAAAACCGCTGCCTGCGGGTACAGGCTGATTTCGACAACTTCCGCCGCCGCAGCCGCAAAGATGCGGAAGAGGCGGGCGTCAGGGCTCAGGGAGATCTGCTGATCCAGTTATTGCCGGTGGTAGATAACTTCGAGCGGGCCTTAAATATAATGAGTGAGGGAGCAGATAAAGAGGGAGTGGATCTGATATTAAAGCAGCTGCAAAGCGTACTGGAAAATGCCGGTATGCAGGAGATAGCCGCCCTGGATGCGGATTTTGATCCCAAACTGCATCATGCAGTGCTTCAGGAACCCAGCGAAGAAAAAAAGGGAAAAGTCCTGATGGTATTGCAAAAAGGTTATATGCTGGGCGACCGCCTGTTACGTCCGGCCATGGTGCAGGTAGGAGTCTGACCCCCATACTGCTGTAAAACTGATTAAAACTTTTTACTGAGATAATAATATTATATGTCAACTATATAAGGAGGAAATGAAAATGAGTAAAGTTATAGGTATTGATCTTGGCACCACAAATTCCTGCGTCGCTGTTATGGAAGGCGGCGAGGCTGTAGTTATCCCGAATCCCGAAGGCGCCCGCACCACCCCCTCTGTTGTTGCGTATGCCAACGGCGAACGCCTGGTAGGTCAGGTGGCAAAACGCCAGGCTGTTACCAATCCTGATAATACTGTTATGTCCATCAAGCGTAAAATGGGCCAGAAGGTAGATATCAAAATGGGCGGAAAGACCTATCAGCCCCCGGAAATTTCCGCAATGATACTGCAGAAGCTGAAGGCCGATGCAGAAGCTTATCTGGGTGAGCCTGTTACCCAGGCAGTAATTACCGTACCTGCTTATTTCTCCGACTCTCAGCGTCAGGCAACCAAAGATGCCGGCAAGATTGCCGGTCTTGACGTACTGCGTATCATCAACGAGCCTACAGCCGCTGCTCTGGCTTACGGCCTGGATAAAGATGAAGAACACACTGTCCTGGTATTCGACTTAGGCGGCGGCACCTTCGATGTATCCATCCTGGAACTGGATGACGGCGTATTCCAGGTAAAAGCCACTGCCGGTAATAACCTGCTGGGCGGCGATGACTTCGATCAGCGCATCATCGATTATCTGGTAGATACTTTCCGCCGTGAGCAGGGCATCGACCTGACCACTGATAAAATGGCCATGCAGCGCCTGCGGGAAGCTGCCGAAAAAGCCAAATGCGAACTTTCCGGCATGATGACCACCAATATCAACCTGCCTTTCATCACCGCAGTAAACGGCGAACCCCGTCATATGGACGTTACCCTGACCAGGGCCAAATTTGACGAACTCACCGCTGACCTGGTAGAAAAGACCATGGGCCCCACCCGTCAGGCCATGAACGATGCAGGACTTACCCCCAAAGATATCGATAAGGTACTGCTGGTAGGCGGTTCTACCCGTATCCCTGCTGTACAGGAAGCCATCAAACGCTTTATCGGCAAAGAACCCCATAAAGGCATCAATCCTGATGAATGCGTTGCTTTGGGCGCAGCTATTCAGGGCGGTATCCTGAACAAGGAAGTCAAGGATGTATTGCTGCTGGATGTTACTCCCCTTTCCCTGGGCATCGAAACCCTGGGCGTCGTATTTACCCGCCTGATCGACCGCAACACCACCATCCCCACTCAGAAGAGCCAGATTTTCTCCACTGCCACTGATAATCAGCCTTCTGTTGAGATCCATGTCCTGCAGGGCGAGCGCCAGATGGCGGCTGACAACAAAACTTTGGGCCGCTTCAATCTTAACGGCATCGCTCCCGCTCCCCGTGGTATCCCTCAGATCGAAGTACGCTTTGATATCGACGCCAACGGCATAGTCCATGTTTCCGCCAAAGACCTGGGTACCGGCAAATCTCAGGATATTACAATTACCGCCAGCTCCGGCCTGAGCGACAGCGAAATAGACAGAATGATGGCCGACGCTGAAAAATACAAAGAAGAGGACGAAAAACGCAAAAAGAACGTAGAAATACGCAATCAGGGCGACAGTCTGCTCTATACCGTTGACCGCTCTCTTGCCGATTTGGGCGATAAAGTCCACGATGACGAAAAGAGCACTGTGGAAGCTGCCAAGAAAGAGTTGTCCGACGCTTTGGCAGGCGATGATACTGATCTGATAGAAGAAAAGACCAAAGCCCTTTCCGAAGCTCTCTATAAAGTTACCCAGCGTATTTACGGCGAAGCAGCCGCCGAAGCCCAGCAGGCTCAGAATACCGAAGCCGGCGCAGGGTTCGGCGCAGGCGGAGAACAGGCCGGCAGCTCCGATTTCAATCAGCAGCAGGCCCAGGATTTCTATGATGCCAACTTCCGGGAAGCTGACGATAACAAACAGAACTAAAAAACAAAAGCAACTGCGGCAAAAGCAGGCAGGAGGACCGTCATCCGGCCCTCCTGCCTACACTAATCTAAATCAGGTGATGAGGATATAATGGCAGACAAACGCGATTACTATGAAGTCCTGGGAGTTCCCAGAGACGCAGATGACGAAACCATTAAAAAAGCCTATAAAAAGCTGGCCAAAAAATACCACCCCGACCTTAATCCGGACAGCAAAACTGCCGAAGAAAAGTTCAAGGAAGTAAACGAGGCTTATTCTGTAC
>CAKQQU010000061.1 GCA_934271085.1 uncultured Bacillota bacterium
TAAACGGCAAAACATACGAGGTGGAAGTGGAAGAAGTAAGCGGCAACGCAGCCCCCAAATTCGGACGGGCATTGCCTTTAAAGAATAATGCTCCAAAAGAGGATTCCAAAAACACCGAAGAAAAATAAAAGCCGCAAAAGAAGTTGCCAGCAGAAAACATCTGTTTACAGACAAAACCACGTTCAGGCGGTAAATTATGGCAGAAACCTATGTTGTTATAGATCTGGAAACCACAGGCCTTGACCAGCTTAATGATGAGATAATCGAGGTAGCTGCGGTAAAAATAAAAAGAGGGCTGATAATTGACGAATTCTCGTCTTTGGTCAGGCCCAATAAAGCCATCAGCGATGAAAGCAGCTATCTTACCGGAATAACCAATGAGATGGTGGCCGATCAGCCGGATATAAACCAACTTATACCTCAGATAAGCAGTTTTGTGGGGGACAGTGAGATCATTGCCCATAATGCAGAGTTCGACCGCGGCTTTCTTACCAGATACTGGCCGGATCAGCGCCAGTGGATCGACAGCCTGACTCTTGCGCAGATCGTTTATCCCTGCCAGCCTTCTTATTCTCTGGCCTGGCTCAGCCAGTATTTGCAGATAGACAATTCCAAAGCTCACAGGGCTTTATCTGACGCTACGGCCACAGCGTATTTGTTCATAGATATGCTGAAGCAATTATCCTCCTTCAGCCAATGTCTTAAGGGGGAACTGCTGCATCTTGTAGAAAACGACAGCAGCCCTTTAGGTGAGCTTATCAGGAACCGCTGCGCAGTCAATGAGGTGCTGCCGGATGATAATTACGCCATAAAAAGCAGCGGGACTCTTTCGCGCCCCCAAAGAAAAACAGACGAAAATTTTACTGTGGATATTGACACCATAGGCGAATATCTGGGAGAAAACGCCGTTTATAAAGACCGCATTCCCGGGTTTGAGGAAAGGCCTCAGCAGCTTACGCTTTCCCAGGAGGTAGCCAGGGTGTTGAACAACGGCGGCTGCCTTTTGGCTGAAGCAGGCACGGGCACCGGAAAATCCATGGCTTATCTGCTGCCGGCAGCCCTGTATTCTCAGGGAAGCGGCAAACAGGTGGCTATTTCCACCCACACCAGAAATCTGCAGGAACAATTACTGAATAAGGATATTCCGCTTTTGGCCAAATTGCTGGATTGTCCTGTTAACGCTACTGTTTTAAAGGGAAGAAGCAATTATCTTTGCAAAAGGTTATACCGTTATTTTTCCAAAGAGCCCTCTGCTGATATGCGCTATTTCCTTATGCGCATGGCCGTATGGCAATCAGCCAGCGTCAGCGGCGACGGGGGAGAGCTTTCTTTGACTTCCTTTGCCAGACAAAAATGGCAGAGGCTTTGCGCCTCCAGGGATAATTGCGCGCCTTTTTGTCCATTCAGACAAAAAAATGCCTGCTATGTTCAAAAGGCCAGGGCAAAGGCATGCCAATCCGATATAGTTATTCTTAATCATTCGCTGCTGATAGCAAACGCAGCCAATGACGCAGGTTTTTTACCGGAGCTGCCCATACTGGTGGTGGATGAAGCCCAGCATCTTGAGGACGCAACCGAAGACCAGCTCACTACCAGCATTAACTTTTTTGATATTCTTAATCTGCTGTCAAGATACAAACGCCGAGAAAAAAACAGCGAGACCGGCGTACTCAGCAGCATCAGCGGTATAAAAAACGACTTATACCGGCAAATAGACGCTTCCGCCATACAGCTTTGGGTGGAAAAGCTTAACGGCAATGTTGACGATACCATAAAAGCGGCTGAAAAATTCTATAATGTACTTGACGGTTTTTTCAGCGATCAGAAGCTATCCGGCTCTTTTATTCCCCTGAAAATACGCATTACCGATGGGCACAGGGGAAAAGAGGAATGGAATACCATCAAACAGTTAGGGGAAGAGCTTGCCACAGCTCTAAATGTTTTGGCCGCGAACAGCTTCGGCGTCCTGGATACCGTACGTTGCCGGTTAGACGAGGATAACGGACAGGACGAACTACCCAGAGGATTTGAGGAATTATTCAGTCTGGGCTCCCTGTCAAGAGAACTGGCGGAAACCTTACGCGCCTGTATTTCCCAGGATAATGATAATTATGTTGCCTGGGTTGAATACTCGGATATGGAGCAGCGTCCGGCCATCAGCATAGCCCCCATAGATATCAGCGATATCCTGACCACGCTGATCTATGAAAAAACAGAGGCGCTGGTGCTTACCTCGGCCACCTTATGCACGGGAGGGGATTTTACTTACTTTAAACACCGCACAGGGCTGGATCTGCTGCCTGAGCCGCCCCGGGAAATAACCCTGCCATCTCCCTTTTATTACAGGGACCAGGCTTTACTGGCAGTAGTAAACGATCTTCCCGACTGGAGCAAATGCAGCGAACTGGAAGCTACGGAGGCTATAGCAGGATCTCTTATCAAACTTTTGACAGCGTCCAAGGGGCGGGCTATTGTACTTTTCACCTCACATCATCAGCTGAAAAACGTTTTCAATATTATAAAAGGGCCGCTTAAGGAAGCGGGTATTACCGTATTGGCTCATGGCATAAGCGGCAGCCCTTCGGTTTTACTGGACAGGCTTAAAAAACAGAACAACTGCTGTATTCTGGGCGCGGCAAGTTTTTGGGAAGGCGTGGATGTTATTGGAGCGTCGCTGTCCCTGATAGTAGTGGTCAGACTTCCTTTCTGGCCCCCCAATACTCCGCTGGCGGCTACTATTATGGAAAGGATAGATTCATCCGGGAAATCATCTTTTCGCGAATACAGCCTGCCAATGGCGCTTATCCGCTTTAAGCAGGGATTTGGCAGACTTATCCGCTCAGATACCGATACCGGGGTATTCTGCGTCCTTGATAAACGGATAATTGAAAAACGTTATGGCAACAGTTTTATAAAGGCCCTGCCGGAACTATCCAGAATAAGCGGGGATACTGATACCATCGCAGAGCATATTGAAAAATGGCTTAAATAAGCACTTCCTTTGTTTTATGGCATATTATATAAAAACAAGGAGGTATTTGGTATGAAAATATATTATTTTAAACTGCCAAAATTTCTACGAACACTTTTTAAACCCGGAGGCGGCAATTAACCGCCTCCTTTTTTCTGTTCAGAAAGCTGTTTTTGTGTTATAATTATAAACAGTAAATCAAGGAAAGTTTGGGGTGTGTTAATGAAAAGAATATCGATATTACTCCTGATATTGGTTTTAGCAATGTGTTTTACCGCATGTCAGGACAGTAAATCCCCACAGGATCAGCAGCCGGCAACTGATGTGGAAGATCCGGTACAGGAAACGGCTGCCACTTATGAACTGGCCCTAATTACCGATTCAACGGATATAAGCAATTCTGATCCTTTCATTCAGAACGCCTGGGCCGGATTGAAAAAATACGCCGAAGAAAACGAGATAACCTATACCTGTTATGTTCCGGCGGAAGTGTCAGATCAGGGATATGTAGATGCCATAGGCAAAGCAGTAAATAATGGCGCCCAGCTGATAGTATTGCCCGGCAGCCTGTTTGAAGTAGCGGCATATGACAGCCAGTACCGTTATCCCAACACCAGTTTTGTACTTTTGGATGGCCAGCCCAGAACTGCCGATTATAAAACATACGCCATAGAAAATAATGTCAATTCCATTTATTTTGCTGAAGAAGAAATAGGGTTCCTGGCAGGTTACTCCGTAGTTAAGGAGGGATATACAAAGCTGGGATTCATCGGCGGTATGGCTTTGCCCAATATAGTCAGATACGGCTACGGCTTTATTACTGGCGCCAAGTATGCTGCTGCAGAAGACTCTTTATCCGGTATCGAAATAAAATATACCTATTCCGGAGAATTCTCCGATCCCGCAGAGATCCAGACCATTGCCGGTTCCTGGTATAATGCCGGAACAGAAGTTATTATCGGCTGCGGCGGGAATATGCTGAGCGGCATCACAGCCGCCGCCGAACCTGTGGGCGCCTATGTAGTGGCGGTAGATACAGACAGATCGGAAGCGTCTCCCACCGTTATTACATCCTGCGTTAAGGAAGCAGCAGCCGCTGTGTTCAACAGCATCGAAAACTATTATAACGGTGAATTCCACGGAGGGATCATTGACAGATTGACAGTATCAGCCAAAGGCGTCTCTATAAATATGGAAAGCAGCAGATTCAATAATTTTACGGCCGATGAGTATGATATCATCTGCAATAAAATGACAGCAGGGGAGATAACCATTGCCACTGATGAAACAGTGGATTCTCCCACAAAGCTGGCAAATGAAGCTGTTAAGGTATTATTGGACAAATAAAAGCGTTTTAAGCAATCCAAAAGACCTGTTGCTTTCTGCGGTCAACAGGTCTTTTTTAATGCGGTTGCAGTTTATGCGGTTTTAGTCAATACCTATTCCGGAAAGACAAAGGGGATACCAAAGTATTCCGTCAGGGCATAGGACAGGTTTTGGGCTATACGTTCCACATTATCCGTGATCCACTGAGCGTCCTCATAATTATCATGATACCCTATCTCTGCCAGTACGGCAGGAGCAATAGTATGATTAAGCTCATAAAGAGCTGTGGTTGGGGTAGCGCCAACCAGTTCCGGATAGGGATATATTGATTCCAGATTACCGGCAATCAATTCCGCAGCGGCCTGCCCTCTGCTGCTGCCGGGATAATAGAATACGTCTATTCCCTGTATTTGGCCGGCCAACTGCTGGGGTGAAGCATTGGTATGGATGGCAAGATGCAGATCATAATCGCCGGCATTGGACATACGCACGGAATTACCCACAAGCTTTGAAGGGTCATTACGGGTAAACTGTATCCCGGCGGCCCTCAGATAAGGTTCCATGGCATCTGCGATCAAATTGGTATAGTATTCCTCATTACCTCCGGTAACATATTCATTGTATTCCTGTGTGGATGGGCTTAAAAAAACGCTTGGCATGTACAGTCCCCTTTTCTTTTTTTTATGATATGCCGCCGGGCAGTGAAGTGTTACCCAACAGGGAAAACCGATTAATTTAAAGAATAATATATTTTTCAGAAAGACTGACGAGGCACAACATGAACATACTAGACGGACTTAACGAACAACAGAAAAAAGCAGTTACCAGCGAGGCATCACATATACTGGTAGTAGCGGGCGCCGGCAGCGGCAAAACAAAAGTATTGGTCAGCCGTTTGGCCTGGCTGATGGAAGAGAAACGGATATCCCCCAATAATATCATAGCGGTAACTTTTACCAACAAGGCAGCCAATGAGATGAAGGAAAGGGTAGAAAAGCTTACCGGTATAAATACCAGATGGATGTGGATAGGCACTTTTCATTCCCTGTGCTGCCGCCTGCTCAGAATAGAATCAGAATCCTTTGGCCTGCCCCATAATTTCATAATCTATGACGATGCTGACAGCAGGTCTCTGATAAAAAGATGCCTTACCGAAACAGGGCTTGCCAATAACGAAAAGGAATACCATCCGGCCGCTGTTCTTGCCCATATTTCCAAAGCCAAAAATATGCTGGTATCACCGCAGCAGATGTATGATTCGGCAGCGGATACCTGGAACAAAAATATTGCCAGAATATACGCCTTATATCAAACCATGCTGCAGGAAGCCCATGCCATGGATTTTGATGATCTGCTGACAAATACTGTTATGCTTTTGAAAAAGCATCCTCAGGTGCTGGCCAAATATCAGGAGCGGTTCGGAAATATCCTGGTGGATGAATATCAGGATACCAACCACTGCCAGTATCTGTTTATCAAACTGCTTGCCGGCAGCACCGGCAATATCTTCGCAGTGGGTGATCCCGATCAGTCCATATACAAATGGCGGGGAGCCGATATAGCCAATATCCTGGATTTTGCCAAGGATTATCCGGACTGCCGGGAAATACAGCTTAATCAGAATTACAGATCCACCCAGAATATTCTTGACGCAGCCAATTTGGTTATTGCCAACAATAGGGATCGTAAACCTAAAAATCTGTTCACCGAGTGCGGCGGCGGTGACAAGATCGTATATTACCGGGCGTCCGATGATGCGGATGAAGCCTTTTACGTACTTAAAACAGTCAGCGAGCTGATAGATGACGGATATGATCTGAAGGATTGCGCCGTATTATTCCGCACCAGAGGACAAAGCAAACTTTTTGAGGATGCCTGTATCCGGTTTAACATAAATTACCGGGTATACGGCGGTACTAAATTTTACGAAAGAAAAGAAGTAAAGGATACCCTGGCATATCTGCGTTTGCTAATTGATCCCTATGATACGGAATCCATCAGGAGGATATACAACGAACCCAAACGGGGAATAGGAAAGACTACCTGGGACAAACTAAACGAATACAGCCGCAGCGTGAACAAGCCTTTATGGGACTGTTTGGCGGATATGCAGAACACTGACTTTTTTGCCAGGGCAACCAGCCAAAAACTGGTATCTTTGTACAATATGTTCAGGTATCTGCAGGACTTTGCGGTCAAAAGCAGCTCTGCCGCAGATATCGTTAATGAAGTATGGCGGGTCAGCGGCTACAGCGATATGATAGCGGCGGATCCGCAAAAAAGCGATAAAACGGAGATACTGGAGCAGTTTTATGATACGGCAAGCGATTTCGACCGCTATTATGCCGAGAATTACAGCGATATCCCCGAAGAAGAGCAGGAAACTGTTTTATCTGCTTTTCTGGGACAAATTTCCCTGGCAACCGATATGGATACCATGGATAATGACGATAACTATCTTACTTTAATGACATTACATTCCGCCAAGGGTCTGGAATTCCCCATAGTATTCCTGGCCGGGATGGAAGAAGGGATATTCCCTCATAAAAGAGTGATCTTCTCCACTGATGAGGATGAAATGGAGGAGGAACGCCGGCTTTGCTATGTCGGCGTTACCAGGGCAAAAAAAAGACTGTATCTCACCGGGGCCATACGCAGACAATTATGGGGCAGATACGAAAGCAATAAATCTTCCCGCTTTATCGATGAAATGCCCCAGGAGCTGCTGGAAAAATGCGGCTTCTTTAATGAGGAAAGACTTAGAAAAACGCCTAAGATCACAGCGCCCAATCATCGTACCAGCTTGTTTGGCTCAAGCCAGCCCATACCCGTAAACCAGCCTCCGGTCAAAAAGGCAGAGCTTATACAGGTAGGGGATAAATTACGTCATGCGACTTTCGGCGACGGCCTGGTCATGTCAGTATCAGGAAGCGGCGATGATATGCTTCTGGAAATATCTTTCCCGGGTAAGGGTCTTAAAAAACTTATCTGGAAATACGCTCCCCTGAAAAAAATATGAGGTATTAAAGATGGCAAATATGGCGCCGGAAAAACGCATAAAAGAATTACGGGAAAAGCTGCATAAATATAATACAGCATACTATGACAATGACTCTCCGCTGGTATCTGACTATGAATACGACGATCTGATGCGGGAACTGATCGGCCTTGAGCATGATTATCCCCAGTTCCAGTCGCCGGATTCTCCCAGCCAGAAAGTAGGCGGCACGGCTCTGGCCGCATTTGCCCCGGTGAATCACAAGCGGCAGCTTTTATCTTTGGAAAACGCTTTCAGCAAAGAGGATATTGCCGGGTTTCTGACGCGTATAGAAAAATCCGGCGCTGAGCCCGTATTTACCGTGGAGCCAAAAATAGACGGACTTACCATTGCGGTCACCTATAAAAACGGCAGATTCTTTTCTGCCGCCACCCGGGGCAATGGCGTCACCGGAGAAAACGTAACCGCCAATGCCGCTGTTATAAAGGCTATACCGCAAATGCTGAAAGAACCGCTGCCGGAACTTACAGTACGCGGGGAAGTATATATGC
>CAKQQU010000062.1 GCA_934271085.1 uncultured Bacillota bacterium
TAAAGAAAACCGGCTATACCCCCCCTGTCTTCAGGAAAATCAACTGGATATCGGTCAAGACTGGCACAGCAATATTTATGTCCGCAGCAAATTTTTGGCGGAAAAAGCAGTGCTGGCAGCTGTGGAGGAAGGCCTGGAGGCCCGCGTCTTCCGCTTGGGCCGGCTGGTGGGACGCAGCGGCGACGGCGTTTTCCAGCGCGATCCTGAAAGAAACGCTTTTTGGCTGACACTTAGGGGTATCCATGCCCTGGGCGCCATACCTGCATCTTTTGCCGGAACTCCTACAGAAATGATACCTGTAGATATATGCGCCAAGGCTGCCGTGTCTCTTAGCAACAGCTCGCTCACCGTCTATCATCTGCAGAACCCCAAACCGCCTACGGCCGCTCAGGCCGCCGCCGCGATCTGCGGCGAACTGCGCATCATGGAAGACCGGCTCTTTGACAACCTGCTGGCAAATGCCCCGATAGATGAAAGCGGCAATATCCTGGCACCTCTGGCGGATCTGTGGCTGCAAATACAGCAGGGCAATACTCCCCTGGCTGTCAGCAGCAATCTTACAATGAACGAGCTTAAACGGCTGGGATTTGATTTGCAGATACCTTCGCCGGGCATTATGTTAAGAGGCTTCCGCTTCGACCCATCGGAAAGGCTTATTTTCCCCGGCAAGGAGGAGCAATAGTATGATATCCAATACTGCGGCGATCATCTTTATCATCTCCCTGCTGTTCATCGGGGTTTTTCTGCTCTGGATTATTTTCATCCAAAAGCAGCGTTCCCTCCTGCACAAGCTTTTTGTCTGCCTTTCTTTGAACTATTCTCTTTGGGCGGCGCTGATGCTGCTGATGTGGCTTACCCCCTCTGATCACCTCCATACACTGCAGGTGCTGGATGCCATAACTTACCTTGGTACAGGTTCGGCGGCTTTTTATCTGATGATTGCTTTAGCCTTCGTCAAGGGCTATGAAAAGCTACCCTACTGGAATTTGTTGCTGCTGATAACCCCTGTGGTCATGTGTCTGATAGCGCTTACCAATGACTGGCATCATCTGATGTATAAAAGCTTTTCACTGATAAGAAGCCAGATAGTCTTTGGCCCCTGCGTTCTCATAAACGGCATCCATACCTACGGCTGCCTCCTGACCAGTTTTATACTGCTGATCAATTTCGCCCGGCACAATCCCAGCAGGCTTTATACAAAGCAATGTTCCCTGCTGATATCAGGCGCTGTTTTTCCTCTGCTGGCCAGTATCACAGCTACCTTCTCCTCGCTGGATATGCCAATCACCCTGACCCCTCTGAGCTTTCTGCCAGTGTTGCTTTGCGATGGGATAGCTATCTACAGGCTTAATCTGTTGGATATTACGCCAATAGCTACCCAACATGTTCTGGACTGGATATCCGACTGCTACCTTATTTTAAGCGAAAAGGGACTGGTTATCAGCTTTAACAGACCCTTTGCCAAAGTATTTGCCGCCCGTTATGGTATTGCGGAAAACCGCTATCTAAAGGACTGCATAAAAGCTGACGATGTTGCCAACAAAACAGCAGTATACAATATGATGACAGCCTTGGAGGCATGCAGGGAATCCCAGTCCACTATTTCCTATGAGCAAGCGGCCACCAATGAAAAAGACGGCGTTATCCAGAAAAATTATTATGTTATAGATGTTTCTCCCCTGGAGATAAACGACCGCTCGGTAGGCTATGCGGTTATATTTAAAGATATAACTCAGCTGAAAAAAAGCATGCAGCAGCTGCAGGAAAGCGAAAAGCATATGATGGAGCAGGAACGTTTCGCTTTTCTGGGGCAAATGATCGGCGGATTGGCGCATAATCTGAAAACGCCCATAATGAGTATATCCGGCTGCATTTCCGCAGCAGATACCCTGATAGACGAATGCCTGGCCTCACTGGACGATCCACAGGTTAATAATGAAGATTATAAAGAGATATACGGCGAGATCAGGGACTGGTTCGACAAAATACGCGAAGCCTCGGCCTATATGTCGGATATAATTACTGCCATCAAAGGTCAGGCAACCAATGTTAGCGCTTTTGATGAATCAGAGTTTACTCTGGACGAACTGATAAAGCGTACTACTTTGCTGATGCGCCACGAACTGGTAGCCAGCGGCTGCATACTGGAATCGGAAGGCAACGCCCCCTCTGCCGTTACCCTAAGGGGCGATATCAATAATCTGGTACAGGTCATGGGAAACCTGCTTTCCAATGCAATATACGCCCAAAAGCAAGTGGGCGGCGGTAAAATTACTATCGGAATGGAGCTGCTGGCAGGGGAGCTTAAACTGTATGTCAAGGATACCGGAAACGGTATACCACCCAATGTAAAAGAAAGGCTGTTCCGGGAAATGGTGACAAGCAAAGGGGCTTTTGGCAGCGGCCTGGGGCTTTACATATCCAATGCAGTGGTACGGGGTAAATTCGGCGGCTGTATGTGGGCCGAGGACAACCCGGGAGGAGGAGCTGTTATCGGTATGACCATACCTTTAAATAGAAATAATCAGGAAGGGTCAGCAGTAAAGGAGGCGGCGGATAATGAGACAGCATAAAGCGGCGGCAGCAGAAAACGCTTTTTCTATTCTAACTGTAGATGACGATAACATCATGACTTCTACAGTTCAGGCATATTTTCAGCGCTCCGGATATCGGGTCGATGTGGAAAACGATCCTCTGCATGCCATAGAAAGGGTAAAAGAGCAGCATTACGATATCATGCTGCTGGATTTTCTGATGACTCCCATCTGCGGAGACCAGGTGGTTGAAAAGATACGTCAATTCGATAAGGATATCTTCATCATCCTGCTCACCGGTCACAAAACCATGGCGCCTCCTATCCGCACCATCCGTGCTTTGGATATTCAGGGATATTATGAAAAGAGCGATCGTTTTGATCAACTGGAGCTGCTGGTGGAATCCTGCGTTAAATCCATACGTCAACTACGCACCATACGCAGCTATCAAAACGGACTTACTGCTATGATGAATTCCCTGCCAGCCATTTATCACCTGCAGGGAATGGATGATCTGCTGGACAGCGTCCTTACTTCCGCCATCTCTCTTTTAAGCGCGGAAGCAGCCATGCTGCTGCTGGAAAACATGCCTTCCGGAAATCAGCCGGATTCCATTCAGCGCAGCAAGGGCACTGAAAACATTTTTCCTTCAGGAGAAGAACTGGACTCCATAAAAAAACAGGCAGCCGAGAACGGCAAGCTCATCCAGGACAGAAGCCTTTATTTCGATCTTAACTATAACGGGCGGAGAACAGGACTTCTGGCCATATACCTGAAAAAACAGCCGGAATACTGGCAGTGCCAGCTTTTGGAAGTATTTGCCCGCCAGACAGCGGCTGCCCTTGATAACATCCTGCTCCATACCCTTGTGCAGCAGAAAACCAACCAGCTTGACAAAGCCTATAATCAACTGCGGAATAGTTATACGGAAATGATAGCCACTGTGCGGGAAATAGTGGATGCCAAAGATTTTTATACCCGACATCATTCCGACCGTGTAGCCTTTTATTCTGTGGAACTGGCAGAGGCCCTGGGCTACGACGGCGAATACTGTGAGCGGCTGCGGGTTGCAGGACTTCTCCATGACATAGGCAAGCTGGGCATACCAGATAGTATTTTGCTGAAACCCCTGCCTCTTACAGATGAAGAGTTTGCTGTTATTAAAACCCATCCTGCCATGGGCGCACAACTGCTGTCAGGTATAACCTGGCTCAAAGATATCATACCCTGGGTGCGTGGCCACCATGAGCGTTATGACGGCAAAGGATATCCCGATGGTCTGGCAGGCGAAGATATACCTCAGCAGGCGCGAATAATTGCCGTAGCAGACGCTTTTGACGCCATGACCTCCGACCGCCGTTACCGTAGCTCCCTCAGTCTGGATAAGGCCCTGGCAGAACTGGAAAAAGTACGCGGCAGTCAGCTTGATCCTCATTTTGTAGATGTTTTCAAAAAGCTGGTCACAGAAACAGATATGTGGCAACGGGCGGCAACTATAATCGATTTAGGCTTTGCCGGGGAGGAAAACCATGGAAAATAATACAGGAAAATACAGATACGAGGCTGCCTCTTACCCTGATTTCGACAGCTTTCTCAAAGGAATGGCAGCTTTAGGAGAAAAGCCGGCCCTTTCCTGGTTTAGCAGAAGCAGGCAGCAAAACACCATCAGCTACTGCCAGCTCAGCCAAATGTCCCGTTGGCTGCGGTCTGCTCTGGACAACAAAAATATTCACGGACATATAGGCATAGCCGCAGAAAACTGCCCCCAATGGCTGGTTTCTTTTCTGGCGATTGCCGCCGCAGGGGATACGGCGGTATGCGTGGATATAGAGCAGCCGGATAAAAGCATCAGGGAGATGATAGAGCAGTCTGACTGCAAAGCTGTTTTTGTTGACCAATCCTTTATTAATATCTGCCGGCCCCTGTTGGATCAGGGAAAAGCAGAACGGCTGATTCTGCTGGACGGCAGCGACGAAGACCCGCGGGTTCTTTCTTATGAAAAGCTGCTGGCCGAGGGACAACTTCTACCGGAAAAGCCATACACCGTTGATCCTTCCGCCAATGCAGAGCTGGTATTCACATCCGGCACTACCAGCAGGCCCAAAATGGTATTGCTGAGCCAAAAAGCAATAATGAGCAATATTCACGCTGCCAGCCGTCAGGTCTGCCTTTATTCCAAAGTATTCTGCTCATTGCCATTTTATCATGCCTACGGGCTGAACAGTGCTGTGCTTAGCAGCTTTCTGCAGGGCGCTCATCTCTACATTAACGGGAACCTGCGCACTGCCATGAGAGATTTGCTGCTGTCCGGGGCCGATACCACGCTGACAGTACCTTTGATGGTGGAGGCTGTTTACAACCAGATATGGCTGTCTGCGGAAAAACAGGGCAAAACCGATTCCCTGCGCAAACTGCTGAAAACAGCGTCATTAACCCGCAGGCTTGGGCTGCGTCTTTTTGAAAGCCGTACTAAAGATATCCGCAAGCAGGCAGTAGGTGACTTGCGGCTTATTATATGCGGCGGCGCACATCTGAGCCGGGAAATTGTAGAATATTTCCAACTTTTGGGAGTGCAGGTGCTGCAGGGATACGGTATTACCGAATGCGCCCCCCTGGTGGCAGTTAATTGCAATTATGCCAACAAGCCGGGTTCCGTGGGGCTGCCCCTGGAAGGCAATGAGCTGCGTATAGTAGATCAGGAAATATGGGTCCGCGGACCATCCCTGATGAACGGCTACTACCAGGATATTGAGGAAACCGAGGCAAGCATGGAAAACGGTTGGTTCAAAACAGGCGACCTGGGCTATCTGGATAAAGACGGTTTTCTTTATATCAACGGCCGTAAAAAGAATCTGATAGTTTTTAAAAACGGCAAAAAAATATCCCCCGAAAAATTGGAAAACCTGTTAAAACCTATCCCTTATGTTAAAGAAGTGCTGGTTTACGGCACTGCCAGCGGCAGTTCTACCGATGATGTAAAGCTGACTGCCAGCATATACCCGGATCCTGTGCGTACAGCAGGCATGAGCTCCTATGAGATACTGGATCTGATCCAGAAAGAGGTAGCACGCATAAATCAGCATCTGCCGGCTTATCAGCAAATACAGATGATCACTATCCGGGAAAAAGAATTCAGCAAGACTGCAATGCAAAAAATAAGCCGCCAGGAAAACCGGGGCTGATCCCATTTTAAGGCAAAAATTCTCCCTCCCGGAAAAACAAAAAAGAGGAAATAGAAAATGCTGGAAAAAATACAGGCGATAATTTTTGAAGTAACCGGTAAAAAAGGCGTGACCTACGATACTGATTTGGTTCAGGATCTTGGGCTTAATTCCTTTGACGTGATGAATATCATCGGCATGGCAGAGGAGATGTTTGATATCAGCATACCTACCCGCGATGTCTGGAAAATGCGCACCATCCACGATGTGCTGGAGTATCTCTCCAGCAAAGGTATAAGCTGAATGGCCGGCGCAGCGGATATTGCCGTCTATTACTGCCCGGTTGCGGCCGGAGCGTCCCATCATCTGCTCTATCAGGCGGCAGCCGCTTATCTGGGCAAGGATATCTCCCATATCCAGCTGGCAAGGGAGCCAGGGGGAAAACCCTATTTCCCCGGAAGCAGCCTCCACTTCAGCATCAGTCACAGCGGAAAATGGTGGCTTTGCGCTTTTGCCAGGGAAAGACTGGGGCTGGATATTCAGCAGCATCAGCCATGCAATAAAGAACGTCTTTCCTCCCGCTTTTTTCATCCGCTGGAAGACGCCTTTCTGCGCCATAACGCTTATGAGGAATTTTACCGGCTATGGGCAGCCAAGGAAAGCTGGCTGAAATATACGGGGCAGGGGATAACCGGCGGCATGGATAATTTTTCCGTAGTGGACTGCCAGGGAAATTTTCCGGTGATAAGCGGCCCGGATGCCCGGCTGCAGCTAGTGGAATGGCCGGAAGATGATTACAGCGTCTGCCTGTGCGCCCGGCGCATAAATAATATTATCCTGAAGCGGTTTATCTGAAACATAATACGGTACTCCCGATTTTCAGGAGTACCGTATTTTTACCGGAAACCGCCCTTGTTCAAAAATTTCTTAAAAATTTTTTCTCAGCACCAAAAGCCGCCTGACTTCCTGCAAATTGAGGTCGATGAAAAGCGACTAGCAATTTTCATGATTTCGGCTTATAAGATTTCGGCTTATAATATGTGACATGGAAATCCGGCAGTCCTGTTCGGGAATATGTTTTTAAACGATAGATTTGAATCTGGAGGAAAGCCAATGCTTCTTGATTTTAACAATTTTTAACAATATGAAAAAAAACCATACCCGGTTTGTTTGTTCTTTGCTGCATACTTTTGCTTACAACATGGAGCAAAGTGATAATGGTGCAAGAATCGAGCAATGCAAAAAGTGGTGTAAAAATAATGGCATCCAGTAAAGAGTATCTTCATTTCATTTTGGAACAGTTATCTGATTTGGACGATGTTTCTTGCCGGCCTATGATGGAAGAATATGTCCTCTATTATCGCGGTAAAATCGTCGGCGGAATCTATGATGATCGATTACTTGTAAAGAAAACAAGATCCGCTTTGGAATATAAGTTGACGTTCAGGGAAATATGTTAATCGCCGTTATCATCCAAAACAGTCAGGGCTTTTATTCTTGGCGGCAGGTTGATTATGCGGGTAATTATATCCTCCATCCGCTCGCCTTCTTTATATTTATTTTATCATTTTTTAAGCGCTTCCAATATAGCTAGAGTTTTCTCTATGTCATCCTTGGTGGCTTTTCTAGAGGCATCAAAAAGCATTTTCAACTCCGGACGCTGTTGCAGCTCTGCCCGCATTTCACAAACTTCATCCTTTTCGGTTTTTGGGGATTTTGCTATTGACTGTTTGCAACTTTCTTTATTCTCTTCGATTAAATCAGCCTTGTCTATGCCAAAAATTTTTGCCAAGGCTTCGATCTTGTCTATGCGAGGATATCTTTTTCCCTGCAACCAAGAAGATATGGTAGAATAAGGGACGCCAAGTATATCACATATATCTTGTCTTGTTTTTTGGCTTTGCGCCAAATATCTATTAAAATTTCTGGAAAAAACCTTCGCTAAATCGTTTTTCCCTTTTTCCATGTTAAACACCCCAAAATTTAAATACACTAAAAGCAAAAATATCCTAAAATTAAAATACACCAAAAATAAAAAAAGGTCAAGAAAAAAGAAAAAGCCGAAAAACCCAGTAAAATCAAGGCTTTTCGGCTCTGTTT
>CAKQQU010000063.1 GCA_934271085.1 uncultured Bacillota bacterium
ACCGGCTGACCCTCAAAGGGATGCACTTCTACCAGCGGGCCTACGCAGTCCACTAAATATGTAGTGCCGTCTATCTCTACGAAACCTTTGATCCTGTATGTATCTTCAGCCACCATTTTTAAAAACGAGGTCAGGGAAGATACATCAAAGCCCTTTACAGTTATGGATTTTTTCTGCAAAGAAATATCCCTTGTATGTATCTGGATATCTTCATCCCCCGGTTCATCTGCGTTTATGGTATCCAGCCAGGCTTTGTCAAATTCGCCATAGGTAGTTTCATATATTGCCCGGCCGGGTTTCTGCGCTTTTACTATCTGCTTTATTTCGTCTATCTGGTCTTTACTGGCAATATCGGTTTTATTTATCAGCACCAGGTCGCTTATGGCAAGCTGCATACGGCATACCCGGGCTGTTTCATATACTTTATGAAAGCGGACGGCATCCACTATGCAGATAGCCCCGGCATACTCCAGCTGGCTGTATATATCCTGACTGAAAATGCTTCTGACTGCGGTGGGGTCGGCCAGCCCGGATGCCTCTACAAAGATATAATCTGGCCTGTATTCAAGCATGGTGGTAACTGCTTCTTCAAATTGCTCTATGCGGCAGGCGCAGAATATGGAGCCATTGTCTATTTCCGCCAGCCTGGCCCCAATATGCTGCAACAAAGCTCCATCCACACCGTTTTTGCCGAATTCGTTAACTATCAGTACTATTTTTTTATCCTGAAAAAGTTGGGTGAATTTATTTAAAAATGTGGTTTTACCCGCTCCGAGAAACCCGGTTATCAGATATAGCTTAGTCATTGACTCCTCCGTTGGTTTCATATTTGCCCAATACATGTCTGTAGAGTATGTCAAGCAGTTTGTTCAATAAAGTTATCACAATGGCTACCAGCAGTATACCGGCGATGACATTGGTGTAATTGGCATAATCGGCAAAATTTTTGATAAAATAGCCCAGCCCGCTATGGGCTCCCATCATTTCGGCCAGCACCAGCAGCATAAAGGCCATGGATAATGTGATCCGTATGCCGCTTAGTGTGCCTGGCAGCACATAGGGCAATAATATGCCGAAAAGCATCTCATGCCAGCGCAGATTAAGCAGCCGTGCGCTGTCAGCAAGAGCTTTTTCAAAGCCGTTTACCCGGGATACCGTTTGCAAAAAAGTAGGCCAAAATATGCCCAGCACCAGTACGGCCCCAGATGCAGATCTGAATGATGGCATTATGGCAATAAGATATGGGGCATAAATGATAGCCGGCACCGGCGATAATACCCGGGCTATGGGGACGAACATCCCTGCCAGGCGCTTGCTCCAGCCGGTAAAGAGCCCGGCTACCGTACCAAGGGGCAAAGCTATGGCAAAACCGATAAGCAGCAGGGACAGGGAAGACCCTATGCCGGCCAGCATTAGCCGGCGCTCAACGAAAAAGACGTTGAACACAGCCTCGGGCGTTGGCACCAGTATCAGGTGTCCCAATCCCAGCCGGGTGGTATAGAATTGCCAGAAAAGCAGCAGGGCAAATATAATAGTACCGATATCTCCCGCGGCCCGGGGCTTTTTACCCCTGAATATGCCATAACTGATAATCAGCAGGATAATGCAGCAGGCAATCATCATTGCCGTCGGGGCAGCAATGGGTTTTTGGAGACCAGGAAGATACATGGAAAGCATAAGTGCAATAAAAAGCAGGTATACCGTGATAATAGGCTTCTTTTTTCTGGTCATGGATTGATCTCCACAGCTTCCCCCCATTGGTAAAAAAGCGATATCAGTTTTTTGCGCAGGGTACAGCATTGGGCGGATACCAGCAGGGTTTCCCTTTGGCGGGGGCGGGAGAAGCCTACATGGTGGCGGGTAAATATCCTGCCCGGCTCCATAAAGGCGATGGTATCCCCCAGCAGGATAGCTTCATCAATATCATGGGTAACGAAAAGCACAGTTTTCCTGTCATTTTCCCACAGTTCCAAAATCAGCTCCTGTAAAGCCATCCTGTTCTTGGGATCAATGGCGGAAAAAGGTTCATCCAGCAGCAGTATGGGAGAATTGATAGCCAAAGCCCTGGCCAGAGAAGTACGTTGCGCCATGCCGCCGGAAAGCTGGGAGGGAAAAAGTCCCAGGGCATTTTGCAGGCCAACCCTTTGCAATACCTCTTCTGCCAGGCTGCGGGATTCTGCCCTGGAAAGGCTTCTGTTAGCCTTTCGGGCGGCAAATGCTACATTCTCCCGTACTGTAAGCCAGGGGAAAAGAGCCGGGCTTTGAAATACCATGCCAATATCGGTACAGGGAGCAGAAATCTCCTTGCCTCCACAGCGTATGCTGCCGCTTTGAGGCTTTTCCAAACCGGCGATCAATCTTAAAAGAGTAGACTTACCGCAGCCGGATGGCCCGATAAGAGTCATAAACGACCCTTCAGATACATTCAGGCTCAGGTCGTTTATGACCGGCAAGGGAGAGCCCGGATATTTAAATATAATATTTTTAAGCTCTATACCTGCCATATTTTTATTTGGTTATGGTGTTATTAACGGCGAAATCGGTCATCATATCCTGGAACCCGGCAAAATCCGGATATCTCTTTATGCATGCAGCTAGCGCATCATAATAAATGGACGTATCCACATGATCCGCCATGCTGTACTGGCTATCAGCCGGGATATCCCCATTGGCCTGCATTATTTCGTAAAATTCCTGCACCCGGTCGGCACATGGATCCATGGAAATCTTCATGACCCCGTCATAGATGCAGTTATATACATAATCTCTGTCCAGGCCGGAGAAAGCGGTCAGCTTATCTGTGGTGGTTTCTTCATCGGTAAGCATTAGCATCATGGCGCGCAGGTTGGCTATCTCGAAGCGTACATAAGCGTCCCTGTTGGCAGCCACCTTGTCGGTGCGGGCTGTCTGACGGCAGCATACGGCATCAGGCGCATATTCGCCTACCAGGAACATGACCTCAAGGCTCTGAGCTTTGGCGTTCTGGCCAAAACCGCTGTTGACGAAACCAACATCAGCTTCGCCCTTGAGCACAGCCTCGATCACGCTTTGAAAGCCGTCCAGCTCAACAAATTTGACGCCTTCCATATCCACACCGGCTTCCCGTATCAGCGCCTGCATGATCATATGCCCGGTCTCTGGCCGTACGCAGGCAATGGTCTTGTTGGCAAACCAGGTAAGATCGCCGTCGCTATAGTCTGCGGAATTTTCCGGCAGCACTATGCATTCGCTGCCTTCGGCGATAGTTCCGCCGATAACGGTAATATCCGCGCCCTGGGAAACAAAGGTGCAGGTGGGGATAATTCCGAAAGGCAGTATATCCAGACTGTCGCCCAGTATGGCTGTTAGGGCATCGTTAAGGCTGTTGATGGGTTCAAGGGTTACATTCAGGCCTTCCTCCTCGTAGTAGCCCATTTCATTGGCCAGGACTACCATGGCCGACTTTATGCCCTGACCCATTTGGCCCACCCGCAGATCATAGCTTATATCCGTTACTGTGCCGCTGTCATCCTTTTCAGCAGTCTCATTGTTGCAGGCGGCAAAGGTAAAAGCTAAAAGAAGCACTGACAATAAACAAAGGATTCTTTTCATTGCTTTCCTCCATAATATAATATTTTGAATTATTTAGGCAAATATCCCTGTTACAATGAGTCAGTGTGTTTAACGGGGAAGAATGGACAATCCGTGCCTTTACATTCCCGATTGTTTTTGAAATGGCCGCATACCAGCTTATCGGGGAGACAACCCGCATCTGCACCCAGCAGATGCGCGTCCTTTACCGCTGATTGCAGGGTAAGATAAGTGACCCTTTTACAGCAGCGTGGCCCCTCGACCCCGGATATGTTCATAAGTGCTTTTGCCGTAAAGCGGTTTCCCGCAGCCCAGCCATTTTTAGACATCGGAGAAGTATTAAGCCATATATCTGCAAATATACCTGCGCTTATGGCCGCGCCGCAACAACCGTACTCGCCGCATATGCCGCCTGGTACGGCAGCCGCCCTGTTCCGGGCTTTTTTCAGGGCGCTTTTGATTTTTTCAGGGTCTTTCTTTGCGTTCAGCCCTGCGGCGGTAAGAAGTACCGCGGCTATAAGGTAGTGGTGATAGGGACAGTGCATGGGCAGTCCGGAGATCGAAAATATTTTTTCTGTAAGCTCACAGGCTGTACAGCTTTTGGCAGAATCAATTGCATCGTAAAGCACTGCGTCTATAATGTCCATGTGTTTTGCATCCGGAAGCATAATAATTCCACCTTCTTATAAAATATTTTCGATCTCATCAGACATGTCCAGGACAGGGATAAAAGACAGACCGGATAATATCCGGTCTGAAATAATTACATAACTTCTCTTATTGCAGCTTCAAGCTCTTCCCTTGAGGGGATGATGGATTTAAATTTCAGTTTGCCGTTTATATACAGCGAAGGCAGATTGGGAACCCCCATCTTTTTGGTGCGGGCTATATCTTCTTTTATTGTATATTTATATACCTTATAATCGATTGCGTCTTTAAAGGTTTCCTTTGCTTCATCAGTAGCTGCAACCATATAGGTGCAGGCTGCGCAGGTGGCAGGATCAAGGGTGAAAGCTTCAACAAGGGGTTTGTCAAGATGGTCGTAATCAGGCAGCTCCACATCTATGGTGTCATCCACCGTTACATAGTCTTTGACCATTTCACGTATTTGGTCTGTTTGCATAACAGCCTGCATACAGCCGATTGTATTCTCAAAAGGCACGTTGAATGGCATATCGCAGCCCGGAGAAACTATCAGGCCTTCCTTGTTCTCGATGGAATCGATCAGATCGACGGTCCACTTCATATTGTCCATCTGAGTGCCGTGGAGCATGGTTGTAGTCAGCGGTATATTGCCGCCTATAGATACATTATATTTGTCGCATATCACCTTGGCGGCCTTCAGGTCAACGTTTTCATCCACGGAAATGCTGCGGCAGCCTGTATGACACATTGCTTCGATGTTTCTGGTTGCGTCGCCGCAGACAAAGAAAGCGTCATGGGCGCCTTTTTCCCTTATATGGGTGAAAATAGCGGTAAAGGGCTTTGTCATGAATTCTTCAAAATGGTTTACGGATATTTGGGAAATCAGCGGATCGACAACGGCTATGACATCCATGCCCGCATCGATAAAATAGTCCGCCATTTTGCAGGATACTTTAAGACAATAGTCCAAAAGGTTATGCACGTAGTCTTCATCATCAAACATATCCATGAATATCTGGCTTCCCCGCAAATGAGATGCCAAGGTAAACGGCCCGGTAATCAGTCCGTAAAGCGCTGTGGTATCCCCAACAGCCTGCTTTACCCTGCGCATGGCATTGCAGATAATGGGTATGCGTCCATCGTTGGGGCCGGGGATAGTACATTCACAGGGTATCACAGGATCATCATCTTCGTCGCATTCAAGGGGATGTGACGCTACGGACGGCGGTCCGTCATCAGCCCAGCGAAGATCGCATCCCAGTATTTCCGCTTCGATCTGCAGATCGAAAATGCAGCACTCGCCATCCGGCTTGAAAAGTCGGTTTACCTCCAAGAGACACTCTACCATTTTGTCTTCATCCTGCAAAAATTCTGTTGCAGTATAACCCTTTAGCTTGGCAGCGTGTGCTCCGGCAAAAGGTACCCAGGCAGGCCGCGGCGTAGGCTTGTGTTCCAGACATGCTATAAGCAATTCTTTTTGCATCATAGTATCAGTCTCCTTATGTATCATTTTTGGTAATTTAAATATACTCCAATCAAATTTACGATACTTTAACAAATTAATGTTTTTTTTGTAAAAATTTTTATATATTTTTGATATACAGACCGTAAGCAAACTGTTTCATTATATTTTTTCATATGCGTCTAAGGTATAAATAATGAATCAATAACAGCATTAAGCGAGAATATGAGAAAAACGCTTTAAGTTTTAAAGCAAAATAAAATATGCATTTGCGCCGGCGCTTATGCGGTTATTTACGCGGAAATTTTGTTCCCAATACGCACAAAGGCTTGCCGGGTATACCCAAGGCAAGCCTTTGTATTATCATTGGCTATTATCAATCTTTCAGCAGCAGAACCTGTTTGGGGCTGACCGCCACATATTGGGGCAGGGGATCGTCTTCTTCCTTGCGGGGGAATTTCCACCACAGAGTATTTGTTCCCTCACAGAGAAAAATTATATTTCTTTCAAAAGGCCCGTCGTTTGTATCTTTCACCGTTATTCTCACAGCGTTTTCATCTCCTGCCTGGGCAGGATAAAATTCATGGGCCCTTATGCCTATATAATTTACTTCATTGTCCACTTCTTTTTCTGTGGTAAGCGTTATACCCCAATCGAGAGATCTGACTTTATGATCGCCGCATTTTTGAGCTCTGGAAATATTTTTACAGCCGGTGAGCATGGCTGTTTGGATAGTGCCGGGATCATTAAAAAGATCTTCCACCGGCGCCAGGGCTATTTTCTGCCCGCTGTCCATTATCAGCAGATTGTCGCAGATCTTGAATACTTCATCCCGGTTGTGGGTTACCAGTATCACATCATTTGCCCAGTTGCGCAGCATTTCGGCCAGCTGCAGATGGAGCTGCTCCTTTAAATATTCGTCCAGGGCGGCAAAAGGCTCGTCCAGCAGAATGATCTCCGGCTTATAGGCCAGAATGCGTGCCAGCGCTACCCGCTGCTGCTGTCCGCCGGAAAGCTGGGCCGGATATCTTTGTTCCAGACCTTCCAGATGAAGCATACCAATGAGTTCTTTAATATACTGGTTTTGACGGGCTTCTTTTGAACTAAGCTGCAGGCCGCTGGCAATATTGTCGATTACCTGCATATGGGGGAAAAGGGCATAGTTCTGGAAAAGATAGCCTACTTTTCGTTTCTGCGGCTTAACGTTTATTTTTTTTGCGCTGTCAAAAAGCACTCGGTCGTTTACTACTATACGCCCCTCATCCGGCTTCACTATACCGGCAATGCATTTTAAGGTCATGCTTTTTCCGCAGCCGGAAGCGCCCAGAATGCCCAGGCGGCCTTTTTCGTTTACAAAATCTATATCAAGCTTAAAACCTTTAAAAGTTTTTTCAGCCCTGAATTCTACACTCATTTTTCAGCCCTCTGCTGATACTTGCTTTCTTTGGCGCTGAAATAGTTCATGCCAATGACCACAATGAAACAAATGGCAATCAGAATGGCAACATATATGTATGCGCCCTCCATGTCATTTCCTGCTACTTTGGAGTAGACGGCCAGAGGCAAGGTGCGTGTCTTGCCGGCGATATTGCCTGCTATCATAGCAGTTGCGCCAAATTCACCCAGGCCTCTGGCATAAGCCAGGACGCCTCCTGCCGCCACACCCGGACGGGCCAGGGGCATGATGATCTTCCAGAATATCCTGTTTTCGGATATGCCCAGGGTTCTTGCCGCATAGATAACATTGGTATCCACCTGTTCGAAAGCGGCTCTGGCTGAGCGGTACATCAGGGGAAAGCTGATGACCACAGCCGCCAGGACAGTAGCAGACCAGGAAAAAGCAATACGCCAACTGAAAAAATCAATAAAGAACTTACCTATCGGACGAGTCACCCCGAAAATATACAGCAAAAAGAAACCTGCTACCGTAGGA
>CAKQQU010000064.1 GCA_934271085.1 uncultured Bacillota bacterium
GTAGCCGGACCTGCTACCACGCTAACGCCGGAATCCGCAAAATAACCTGCCAATTGGCTGCATAGCTTGCCTGCAATATCCGGATACTGCAAAAGCTTGGCACATTGCATATAATTGGCGGCATGGCGGCCTGAAGTAAGCAGAAAATGCCCGCTGAGCAGAACTTCTTTTTCCTTAAATATGTTAATAATCTCATCCGGTGAATACATATCTTTCTCCTTTGAGGTCAGGTGTTAATCATTTTCTATTCGCCCTAAGACGACAAATACCTGCAAAGATCATTATATACCTTTGCAGGGTATTTTACAGTAATTCAAGAAGCTGACTGAAATTTTTGATCCGATAATCCCATTTTACAGGGGCCAGATTTCCCCTGCCAAAACCATAATCCGCAAAAATATAAGGTATATGGGCATATTCAGCGGCAAGCTGATCCTTTATCATATCCCCTACATATACCGGGTGATGTGATTGCAACCTTTTTATCACCAAAAGCAGATTATCGCCTTTTTCCAGTCCGGTATTGCCGAATGATTCATAATCGCAAAAATATTTTTTCAGCCCGGTTATATCCAAAAAGCACTCGATATAGCCGCGCTGGCAGTTGCTTACTATGGCCAAGGGGTATTTGGCAGCAAGCTTTGCCAGGGTTTCCTCAACGCCTTCGTATAGCTTTCCGCCAACCTGCCTTAAATAAGCCTGTTCTTCTTCTACACAACGTTCAAGCATCAGCTTTTGCTCATCAGGAGCCAGGGACGGGAACATTTTTTGGGCTATTTCATCCATAGTAAAACCCATGCAGTCGGCTATTTCCTGGTCTGTTATGGGTTTTCTTATACCAGGGTATTTATCCAGCACCCGCTGCCACGCTGTGGATACCCCTGCAACTGAATTCCACAGGGTGCCATCCAGATCAAAAAGTACTGCATCTGCAATCAATGGGCTATACCTGCTTTTTATATATTTTTTTGTTGAATCGGAACATTATTATCAGATAATAGATGATGCTGCCAAACAACAGTACCAAAAACAGCGGCATGAACCACATGGGTATAGCCGCCGCGGCAGCGTTCCATACGGTGATCATAAAGAAAGCGGCCAGCATAATAAGCTTTATGGAGCCCAGCATATCCCGGGTGATTATCATCAGGCCTTCCCGGTTTTCCGCTGTGATCTCCACCGGCATATTCCAGAATTTTGGGAAAAAACTGCACACTGTGATCAGTATGTATGCTCCCAGACCAATAAAAGGCAGCAGCAGGATACTGTTGCGCCCTCCCCAGGAATCAGGCTGTCCGTCAGCCCCGTAATGCCTGGGTATCTCCTCCGGTATACTTTGCCAGTTTATTATAATATAAGCGAAGGTGACAATTAGTATAGTTACGCAGAGTATCTCCGCGACAAGCTGTTTTTTGGTAAAATGAAAGTCGGTATTTGCCATATCTTTAATCTAAATCGTTTGCCTTTTATGATTATAGCTGGGCAGCATCCATTTTTTCCAGCATTTCTTTTGCCTGAGCAATGGTGACGTCTCCGGCCTTATCGCCAGCTATCATTCTGGCTATCTCCACGACCCTTTCTTCTTCATTAAGCATATGGGCCGCGGATACGGTCCTATCCCCCTCCTGATGCTTTTCGATCAGGATCTGATGAGCCGCTGCCGCCGCCATAACTGCATTGTGGGTTACTACTATGGTCTGGGAGGTCTTTCCTACCAGAGCTATTCTTTCCGCAACGGATACAAGAGCCTTTCCGGAAAGTCCGGTATCAACTTCGTCAAAAATCAGGGTGGGCACATAATCGCTTTGGGCAAAAATAACTTTCATGCCCAGGACTATGCGGGAAAGCTCGCCGCCGCTGGCTGTATGTGATACCTGGTTAAAGGGCTCGCCCGGATTAGGACAAATCATAAATTCCGCATGCTCATTGCCTCTGGGACCTGGTTCGTTAGCCGGCAGATCCACTCTGAAAACTGCATTTGGCATGGAGAGTATAGCCAGTTCCTTGCTGATAGCATCTCCCAGTTTAATTGCTGCCTTGCGCCGCAGATTACTTAAAGCTGCGGCTGCTTTGTTATAGGCTTCCTGGGCGTCGTGAAGTCTTTCGCCCAGCTTTTCGGGAGATGCGGTATTATACTGCAGTTTCTGCTCTTCGGCCTTTGCCTCTTCCAGCAGGTCTATTAATTGGCAAAGGGTGCATTTGTATTTCTTTTTAAGGCGTCCCAGCTGGTCAAGACGGCTTTCGACAGCCTCCAGACGGTAAGGATCCAGATCTATCCGGTCCCGGTAACCCGTCAGATCCCTGTAAATATCTTCCGCCTCGTAAAACAGATCCTGCGAGCGTTGGCTAAGTTCCGCGGCAGAAGGATCAAGGGATGCAATATCTTTAAGGGCAGCAGCGGCCAGGGACAGATTATCCAAAGCCTTGTCGCCGTCCCGCAATGCTGCTACGGCAGAGTCGGCTGCTTGATACAGTTTTTCTCCATGAGAAAGTATATTTGCCTCTGCGGCGAGCTCATCATCTTCGCCCTGGCGCAGGCAAGCGTCTTCCAGTTCCCGGATAACTGCTGCCAGCTCTTCCAGCCGCTGGGAGTTCTTTTTTATGTTCTGCTCATATTCGTCAAGTGCGCGCCTGGCTGAACAAAGCTCGTTGTATTTTTCCCTGACCACAGCCAGCAAGGGCGCTGATCCCTGGGCATAGCTATCCAAAAGCAGCAGCTGATGAGCGTCTTCCAGCAAGAGCATATGTTCTTTTTGCCCATGCAGGTTTACCAGGGTATGCCCCACGCTGCGTAAAAAACTGATATTGACGCTGCGGCCATTTATCCTGGCCAGGCTGCGGCCGCCTCTTATCAGCTCTCTGGTAAGTATAAGGTCATCCTCAAGCTCAATGCCGTTCTCATCCAGCAGTTCCCTGGTCTGATCCGGAAAAGGCGGCAGGAATGTACCTTCTATCCTACACTTGTCACAGCCGCTGCGGATCAGCGAATCGTTTCCTCTGCCGCCGATAAGCAGCGATAAGGCGTCTACGATAAGGGATTTACCTGCGCCGGTCTCACCGGTCAGGGCATTCATTCCTTCTCCAAGCTGCAGACGTAATCCGGTCATCAAAGCAAAATTTTCCGCATACAGTTCGTAAAGCATAGGTTTGTCTCCTATCTTACCGCTGCCGATTAAGCCATCAAAGATCTGATCCGGTCGGCCAGTGCATGAATATCCGCATCATCCCGTACAGCCACAAAAATTGTATCATCACCGGCGATACTGCCTACCAGGTCTTTCCAACCCAATCCGTCAAGGCAAAAGGCTACTCCCTGGGCAGTACCCGGCAGTGACCTGAGCACAAGCATATCACGGGCTATTTCCACCCGGATAAGATTGTCTCTGAGCATTCTCTTTACCCTGTCAAAGGTATTGACAGTTGTCATCCCCGGGGGGAATCCGTAGCAGAATGTGTTCTCGCCGGTGGCTATCTTTACCAGACCAAGGTCTTTGATATCCCGGGAGATCGTAGCTTGGGTAACATTAAGACCGTAACGGGCCAAAGCTTCTGTAAGCTGGTACTGGGTCTCAATATTCTGTTGTTCTATTATTTCCCTTATCAGTTTATGTCTTCTTGTCTTCATATCAGTCTCTCCTTGCATTCCGCTTATTCACGACGACAGTGCATCAGATTCTGTATAATTTATTTTTTATGCGCTCAAAATAATCATTTTTATTAAATTCAATAATTTTGGCCTTGTGGTCGGCTGCAGATATGGAAACCTTGTCCCCCTTTTTAAGCAGTACTCTGAACTGGCCGTCCGCAGTCAGGGAGGCATTGCTTCTGCAAAGTATATCAACAATACTTTCGGCTTTTGCCACTATAGGCCGGGAAAAGAAGGTATGGGGGCATACAGGGGTTATCAGGGTTATATCCAGGTCATCCATGAGTATGGGGCCCCCTGCAGAAAGAGAATAGCCGGTGCTGCCCGTAGGTGTGGATACGATGACGCCGTCTGCGTTATAGGAATTAATGGGCTGGCTGTCAATATCCAGGTCAAAGGTTATGGCTCTGGAATAAGCGCCGGTTTCCACCACAAAATCATTAAAAGCTGTATATTCGGAGGAAGATGATTCATCATCCCGACCCACAGTCGCTTTGATGATAAGCCGCTCGCGCATGGAATAATCACCTTCCAGCAATCGGTCAACAGCCGAATATACATCTGCAGTTTCCACGGAGGCCAGAAACCCTACCCGCCCCATGTTTACGCCGAATAAAGGCACTCCGCACGGGGACAAAGCTCTTACCGCAGCCAGCAAAGTTCCGTCGCCGCCTAATACTATACCTGCGTCGCAGGATGAGAAATCCATTTTATCCAGCTTATCCAGGGGAACGCCGGGGGAATTATTGCAGGTCATTATTTCAATTTCCCTTGCATATAGATATTTAGCAAGATCATGCGTCATATCTATAGTAGCCTGTTTGGTTTTATTATACAGGAGTGCGATTTTCATGATTTCTCCTTGACATGCAGACTGATGGATTTTTGTGTTAAATATACTGTTTTAATAGTATAAGTTTAACCAATTTATACAATTATTTCAAGTCCTATTGATTATATTTATTCATAATATACCTTTTATGTCGCTATTTGATGTAATAATCCTGCATAAAATTAAAGGTTTAGCCTTTGGGCATTAAGAATTTATGTTATAAATATCAAAAGGGGGCAATCAAAACGGCAAAAGAACAGCAAAAAAAGCATAATATCGTTCTGGTGGGTTTTATGGGCAGCGGCAAAACAGTTATTGGCCGCAATGTTGCCCGTATTCTTGATTATCAGTTTGCAGATACGGATGAATATATAAGAGATGTTACCGGAATGGATCTTATTAAGCTGTTTCGCAAACATGGCGAGATACGTTTTCGGTCTGAAGAAAAACTTGCAATAAGTAAACTGATAGGCAAGGAAAAAAGTGTAATAGCTTGCGGCGGTAGTCTGATCCCTACTCAGGAATGCCTGGATATGCTGGCTGCCGATGGGTTCATAGTTCTTTTATCCGCGGCTCCGGATATTATAAAATCCCGTCTGGACCGTAAAAGCGACAGATTAATGCCCGGCGGCAGGCCAAATATTAAGGATATAAACAAAATGCTGCAGGAACGTGAGGAAGTATTCAGGAACGTCGACCATATAAGCGTTGATACGGGCATAATGGATGTGGATGAAGCGGCAAAATTTATTGCTGAAGAATATCAAAAATATCTGTCAGCTCAATAATTTGTACAAATAATTATAGTTATGATATAATTAGACCGCAATTTGCGGTCTAATTTTTAATTATTATCAGTATCTAATTACGAGGTTAACATGATTCAATGGTATCCTGGCCATATGGCCAAAACAAAGAAAAATATTGAAGCTGATCTGGCCCTGGTGGATATGATTATCGAGGTAGTTGACGCGCGTATCCCAAACTCATCCCGTAATCCGGATCTCATGCCCTATACTAAGAAAAAAGCCCATTTACTGCTGCTTAATAAAAGCGATCTGGCTGATGAGAAATTGACCAGAACCTGGCTTAATTATTACAGGACCATGGGCTATATCCCTGCTGCAGTCAATGCTTCCCGCAAGCAGGGTATGCGGGAGATGATGTCTGCTATCCAGGAGGCGGCAAAACCTATACAGGAAAGGCTTAAGGCCAAAGGCCGGCTGCAGCGTGCGGTAAGAGCCATGGTCATAGGCATACCTAATTGCGGCAAATCAACTGTAATCAATTCCCTGGCTCCCCGTTCGGCGGCAAAAACAGGCAATAAGCCCGGTGTTACCCGGGGCAGCCAGTGGGTAAAAACCAATGCCGGTATAGAATTACTGGATACTCCCGGTATGCTTTGGCCTAAATTTGCTGATGAAACAACAGCTTTTAATCTGGCGGTATGCGGCTCCATCTCTGACAGCGTTTTTCCGGTATATTCCGTAGCCTGCCAGCTTGCAGAGACTTTGGCAAGGCTGGTCCCCGACGAGCTGGCCGCAAGGTATAAGCTGGAGCGGCTGCCGGAAAGCGGAGGCGAGCTTCTTTTGGAGATCGCCGGAAAGCGGGGGCTGCTGGGGCCCGGTGGGAAACCCCGGGATGAAGATGCGGCTATGCTCCTTATTCAGGAATTCCGGTCCGGCAAAATATGCAGAATAACAATGGAACTGCCTCCGAGGTGCAGCAAATGACCGCAGCAAATAAGCAGGAACTTGAAAAAGAATACGAAAGACTGTATGAACTAAGTCGTTATGAAAGAGATTTACGGGATCGGGGGATCCAGCTGATCTGCGGTATTGACGAAGCCGGCAGAGGCCCCCTGGCCGGGCCGGTCACGGCTGCGGCGGTAATACTTCCTCCTGACTGCCTGATCTGCGGTATCGATGACAGCAAAAAACTGTCCGCTAAAAAACGCGAAGCATTGGCGGTTCAGATCAAGGAAAAAGCCATTGCCTGGGCCTGCGCCAGCGTAAATCAACGCGTTATTGATGATATCAATATATTGGAGGCCAGCAAACTGGCGATGCGGCGAGCAGTAGCAAAGCTGTCCGTCAGGCCGGATTTTCTGCTGATAGACGCGGTGGATCCCGGCATAGATATTCCCTGTTCCCCTATTATTCACGGGGATGCCCTGAGCATATCTATAGCTGCTGCCAGTATAATAGCCAAGACCTCCAGGGATCAGCTTATGATGCTGGCTGATAAAAAATGGCCGCAGTACGGTTTTGCCAGGCACAAAGGCTATCCTACCGCCTTACATAAGGAAGCGTTGAAAAAATATGGTTACTGCCCTCTGCACAGAAAAAGTTTTAGGTATTGACGGGGGCTGGATTTATGGTAAATACTAAAGAATATGGCAACTGCGGTGAGGATATTGCTGCCGAATTTTTAAAAAAATCCGGATACAGGATAATAGAGCGAAATTACCGGAGAAAATGCGGCGAGATAGATATAATCGCCGCAAAGGCCGGCGTATGCTATTTTATTGAGGTAAAAGCCAAGCATGATACGGGCTTTTCCACCCCGGCGGACAATGTAAATTATCGTAAAAGACGGCATATTGCCGATGCCGCCATGATATGGCTGGCAGAAAACGGCGATATGCTTACAGGCTGTCTGGTTGCGGAGGTAAATCTGACTA
>CAKQQU010000065.1 GCA_934271085.1 uncultured Bacillota bacterium
GCTTATAGGTGACCTTTTGCTGCTGACTTTTCCCTTTCAGGTATTGTTGGGGTTCGGACTTTTAGTGCTGGCTGCCAAAAAACTTTTTGGTCCCGGTACTGTAGGCGAAAAAGAACAATGAATATGCATTTATAAAGAATACGCCTTTAGAAAAAGCACTCCCCCTTTAAATAAGGGAAGGAGTGCTTTTTTATCTGCTGATACTTGTGATACTTGCCGGGTCTGACTGATTATTCTACGATCTGGCTGAAATCGCCGATCTGCTCGGAAATGGCTAAAATGCGTCTCAGCAGAGCCTGGCGGTTGCTGCGTATAGCTGCATTGGGATCATTGACCATAACGGCTTCAAAGAAATTATTGATGGAAGGAGCCAAGCCTGCCAGCAGCTCCAGCACCTTGCTGAGATCATCTGCAGCCAGGGCCGGCCCAGCAGCCTTTTCCGCTGCTTCCAATTTTGCATAAAGATCTTTTTCCGCAGCATCGCGCAGCAGGGAAGTATCGATCTGTTTTCCGATAGAATCCTTGGAGCTGTGAATGATATTCCCGGCGCGGGTCAGGGCTGCCAGCATGGCGCCGAAGGCCTGGCGGTTGCGGAATGCCTGAATGGCACGGGCCCGGCGCACCATGGCCATAATATCGCCGCTGGCCGCTGCGTTGCTTCCGTGTACGGCATTGATAACGTCATAGTTTTCACCCTCATCGGAGAGGATATTTTCGGCTCTCTGATCCAAAAAGGCGATGACTCCGGCTATGCGCTCTGCGGTTTTTTCCTGCTCGTAGCTGGCGGCATCTGCTTTGATAAGCTCAAAAGCATAGGGCAGCACGCCGGAAAAGGCCAGTTTAATCTGATGACGGATGACTATCTGAACGCAGCCTGCGGCAGCACGGCGCAAGGCGTATGGATCCTGAGAGCCGGAAGGGATGATGCCCATGGCAAAGAAACCGGCAATGCTGTCCAGCTTATCAGCCAGGGCTACGGCGATACCGGCCTTGGTTTCCGGCAGCTCATCGCCGGCAAAGCGGGGCAGGTAGTGTTCGCGTATAGCCTGGGCTACCTGCTTGTCCTCGCCGGCAGCCAGCGCATAGTATTCGCCGATGATGCCCTGCAGCTCGGGGAATTCGTAAACCACCCGGCTGCCCAGGTCGGCTTTGGCCAGATAGGCGGCGCGGCGGGTAGCGGCCAGATCAGCCTCGCTGTAGTTAAGCACTTTACCGATATATTCGCTGATCTTGATGATACGGTCAACTTTCTGCCGTACAGTGCCCAGCTTTTCATGGAAAACGACTGCGGAAAGCTCTTCCACCTTGTCGTCCAGCTTGTCTTTCAAGTCCTCGGTATAGAAGAATTCGGCATCAGCCAGACGGGCCCGCAGCACCTTTTCATTGCCTTCGGCTACGATATCCAGATGACGGCTGTCCCCGTTGCGTACAGTGATAAAGCGGTTCAGCAGTTTATCATCGCTGCCGTATACCGGGAAATAGCGCTGCTGATCCACCATTGGGGTAGTGACCAGCTCTTCCGGGATAGCCAGGTATTTTTCTTCAAAATGCCCGGCCAGGGCAGTAGGATATTCGATCAGATAGGTGACTTCCTCCAGCAGCTCGCTATCCTCTTTCACATGTCCGCCAAAGCTGGCTGCCACCTGGTTGATCTGTTGACGGCACAGCTCTTGGCGCTCGGCCTGGTCCACGATGACATAATTGGCCCGCAGAGCTTCCTTATAGACGGCAGGTTCGCTGATCTCGATATGATCGCTGCCCAGCAGGCGATGTCCCCGGCTGTAGCGGTCAGCCTGCACGCCGCCGAAGCTGACATTGATGATATCTGTGCCGAATAGGGCGATCAGCCAGCGTACCGGACGGGCAAAACGCAGGGTATTGTAACCCCAGCGCATGGGCTTGGGGAAATAGAGCTTTTCCACAGTGGTCAGCAGGATCTGAGGCAGCAATTCTATGGTGGGTTGACCTACGCTTTTCTTTTTGGCAAAGATATAGATATTGCCGTTAAGTTCTTTTTCCTGCAAATCAGCCATATCCACGCCCTGGCCTTTGCAGAATCCCTGCAAAGCCCGGGTGGGCTGGCCGTTTTCATCATAGGCGGCTTTGCGGGCGGGACCTTTTACCTCGGTCTCCAGATCAGCCGCCTTTTCCGCCAGACCATTTACCAGCAGAGTAAGACGGCGGGGAGTGGCGTACACCTCTAATTTTTCATAGGAAAGCCCGGCATTGCCAAAGCATTCCGCTGCCAGCTCGCCCATTTGCTTGATGGCCGGAGGCAGAAAACGGGCGGGCATTTCTTCCAAACCGATTTCCCAAAGCAGATCTTTTGTCATCTTATTTATCCTCCAAACCCAGTTTTTGACGCATAGCTTTATCCTTTATCAGGGGATATCCCAGCTCTTCCCGCTGCTTGAGATAAGCTGCGGCGCAGGCGCGAGCCATATTGCGCACCCGGCCGATAAAGCTTTGCCGCTCGGTAACGGAAATAGCGGAGCGGGCGTCCAGCAGATTAAAGGTATGGGAGCATTTCAGGCAGTAATCATAGGCGGGCTGAGCATAACCCAGCTCTACCACACGGAAGCACTCTTTTTCATACATATCGAAAGCCTTAAACAGCATATCAGTATCAGCTATCTCAAAGTTGTAGTGGGAATAGTCCACCTCGTTTTGATGATAAACATCACCGTAGGTCACGCCGTCCACCCACTCGATATCGTAAACGCTGTCCACCTTCTGGATAAACATGGCGATACGCTCGATACCATAGGTGATCTCGCCGGGTACGGGATGGCAGTCTATACCGCCGCATTGCTGGAAATAGGTAAACTGAGTGACCTCCATGCCGTCAAGCCAGACTTCCCAGCCCAAACCCCAGGCGCCCAGGGTAGGAGATTCCCAGTTATCTTCCACAAAGCGGATATCATGTTCCTCTCCTTTGATACCGATAGCTTCCAGGGATTGCAGATACAGCTCCTGGATATTATCGGGGGATGGTTTCAGCAATACCTGATACTGGAAATAATGCTGCAGGCGGTTGGGGTTGTCGCCGTAACGGCCGTCAGTAGGACGGCGGGAAGGCTCTACATAGGCAGCGTTCCAGGGTTCCGGGCCCAAAGCCCGCAAAAAGGTGGCCGGGTTCATGGTACCTGCGCCTTTTTCTGTATCATATGGCTGGACGATGATGCAGCCATGCTCGCCCCAGAATTTGTTGAGGGCAAGGATCAATTCCTGAAAATTCATGGAAGCACTCCTTTTGCTGTTTTAAATTTGCTGTGTTTTTGTCAGCTTTTGCACATCAGGGATAGCCGGCAGGATACAGGGCAAAGTAGTTTTCCAGGGCTGCCGCATCACACTAATGTATCATTTAATTATAATCGTCATCGACTGCATTGTCAATTCGTGGCTTTTATTCACAGGAAAGCACTTTGCTGTCAAAGGACCGGCATATTTTTTTGGTGGGCGGCACTATCAAAAAATTTTCTTCATCCCAGCGTCCCCACAGCAAATCAGCAAGCATACTGTTATTGCCGGGGCGGCGAATATATTGCCAGTTCCTGCCGGCTGCAAGCTGCCGGGCCTGCTGCTCCAGATCCCTAGTTTGAATATCCGGCCAGGTCAGATCCAGCAGCCGGTCATAGCTGGCTGTCATTTCTGTTTCTGCCTGCAGCAGAAAATCCACTGTTTCTTCATCGCCGTCAAAGCGCTCCATATACTCAGCCCGTTTTTGGGCCAAAATTTCCGGATCCTGTATGAGATCTATATCTGCCCAGCCCGGAGCATAATAGTAGCAGCCGGGATGCTCTGCCGCATAGGCCGGATGCTGCTGCCGGTCGCCGAAAAGCAGGCTGATGCAGTCGTGTATCCTGGGTATAACCAGGGGATAACGCCGGCTGGACAGGCCTTCCACGGCTTTGGAGCAAAAACCGAACCCCAACAGTATAGCATCAACGTCGTATTTGTCCAGATCATTGCTGTGGGGATCGTTATGAGCGTCGATCATATCTATTTCCTGCTGCAGGGTACTTTGCAGCTTCCTGGGGGTCAGATGCAGCTTTTGGCTGATAAGAGTCAGGTCTATGTCATTGGGACAATGCCAGAGCAGGCTGGCTATCTCCCGGTTCAGCACCTTGCAGGCCAACAACTTATAGCGCATAGGCTATATCCTCCTTATTTTAGCTGTTTTCCGGTCTGGGATGTATTTTAGCGATTTTGCAATCTTACTACCATGCCTTTTTCCGTCATTTTTTCGCCGATAACCGCCAGAAAATCCCGGTAAGGCTCAGGCTGATCCCAGGGCAGCAGCAGATTCAAATAATTGCCAGCCCGCCCTCTCAGCCATCTTTTGCCATCCAGCTCTGCTATTTCCTCGCCCAGCATATCCAGGCACTTTCCCTCCTGGCTGCGGCCAAAGGATAAAGCCTTTTCCCTGGCGATAGCCAAGAGGGCGGCGGAACGCTCTTCCTTGACGCTGTTGGGAAGCTGACCGGTAAGGCTGGCCGCTACCGTGCCGCTGCGCCGGGAGTAGGGAAAAACATGCAGGGCGGATAGGGGCAGACTGCGGATGAAAGCGGCGGTAGATTCAAAATCTTCGGCGCTTTCTCCGGGATAACCCACGATAACATCTGTGGTAAAAGCCAGTTCAGGACGGAGGGACAGCAAATCATCTAATAGTGCTGCATAGGCGGCTGTATCATAGCGGCGGCCCATAGCGGCCAGAGTGCGGTCGCAGCCGCTTTGCAGGGGAATATGCAGATGGGGACAGATGCGGGGTTCTTCTGCTATCAGTTGGCGCAGGGCAGGGGTGAATTGCTGAGGCTCGATAGAACCCAGCCGCAGCCTGCCCAGTCCGGGTAAGGCCAGCAAGCTTTTGAGCAGGGCAGGCAGATCCTGTCCTGCCGGCAGATCCTGCCCGTAAGCGCCGATATGGATGCCGGAAAGCACTATCTCCCGGTGACCTGCATCGATCAGGGCCGAAGCCTGTTCCAGCGCCTGGTTTGGCGGCAGGGAGCGTACCGGACCCCGAACATAGGGGATGACGCAGTAATGGCAGAACTGATCGCAGCCGTCCTCGATTTTAAGATAAGCCCTTTCCCTTCCCTGAATATTGGCATCGGCGATGCGGTGGAAGGCTTTGGCGTCAGCTATAGGCGCTACCCGGATCAGGGGCGGCTGTAGCCGGTAATCTGCCAGATATTCCGCCAAAAGCTGCGGCAGATACCGGCGCTCTTCCACCCCGGCTATGATATCCACTCCATCCAAAGCGGCTATTTCCGCCGCAGCCCTCTGTGCATAGCAGCCGCAGACCGCGATGACTGCCCCGGGATGCTCCCTGCGGAGGCGGCGGATCAGGTTGCGGCTTTTTTTATCTGCCACAGCTGTGACGGTACAGGTATTGATGATGATGAGAGCGGGATCAGCGTTATCCTGCCGCCATCCCTGCCGGCAGAAAAGGGCGGCCAGCGCCCCTCCTTCTTCCTGATTGACCTTGCAGCCGAAATTATGGATGGCAAAGGTACGGTGCTGATCATCTTTGGCCGGGATATGTTTTTCCATAAATTATTTTTCCAGGCGGGCAGCATAGGCCAGCCAGCCTTTTTCCTCTCTTTTTTCGATGATCTTCAGGGGCGACGCAGCAAAGGCTGACTCTATTTGGCTGCCGAACATATCCACTATACCAGAGCAGATAAATACACCGCCCGGCTGCAGCAGCTCATGAGCTGCCGGGATAAGGGTACGGACTATGGCTGCGTTGATATTGGCTGTTACCAGATGGTAATGCCGGGAAAGCACCTGTTTGCGCACAGCTTCATCCCGGAGTATATCACCGGTATAGTAGCTGATATCTTCAGGGTCGATATTATTCATGCGGCAGTGATGGGCCACGGCTTCTTCACATACCGGGTCTATATCCACCGCTACGGTGGCTCCGCCGCCCAGCAGCTTGCCGGCAATAGCCAGAATACCGCTGCCGCAGCCCAGATCAGCTAAAGTTGCACCGGGATGATGATAGGCAGCCAGCATATCCAGGGCCATGGCTGTGGTGGCATGATCCCCGGTACCGAAGGCCATGCCCGGCTCTACCACCAGGGACAGGCGGCCTGCAGGGGCCGGGGCCTGCTCCCATACGGGAACCAGCCAGAACCTGGCACCGATGGGCCGGGGGTCAAAACCTTCCTTCCATTTGGCCAGCCAGTCCATGTCTGGCAGTTCCTGACAGTTATAGAATGTATGGGGCGTCTGAGATGCGCCATGGACAATATTGCGGGCTATCTCCCGGCCTTCCGGGGTGTTTTCCAGAGTGCAGCTGAGTGTGATGCGGCCGGTAACTATATTTTTGTCGTCAAATACCGAGGCATCCCACTTTTTGGCCAGTAAATGCTCTTTGATAATGGAAGGGTCGTCTACAGCAACTCCTTGCGCTCCGCAGCCGAACATCAGCATAGTCAGTTCTTCCTCTTTATCTGTATCAGTAAGTAAAGTTAACTGGATATATTTAGTCATGCTTTTCTCCTATGTCAGTGTATCTTGACTTTCATTATATAACAAAAATGCGGATATTAAAAGCGGCAGAAAGGGATATGTCTTGCCTGCTGCCGCACTGGAGGGGAATACTTTTGATGACAAAAAGGCAGCTCCCAAGGGAGCTG
>CAKQQU010000066.1 GCA_934271085.1 uncultured Bacillota bacterium
ATGTGATAAATGTGCAAAAAAAATAAAGCAAAGTTTAGGTGAGGATATCAATTTCTATGATATGAGTATTGAAGAATATCTGCAGCATATTTCCGCAGAGATGACCGGTGTGCTGGAATCTTTTTTGCCACGGCAGGGTGGGGACAGCGACCGTTTGGCGCAGGCAATGAGATACAGCGTTTTGAACGGGGGTAAAAGATTGCGCCCGGCGCTTTTTGCCGCTGCTTTGGAAGCTTTCGACCTGGATTTCGCAAAATACCGGCAGTTTGCGGCGGCATTGGAATTTATTCACTGCTATTCCCTTATTCACGATGATCTGCCGGCTATGGATAATGATACCCTGCGGCGGGGCAAGCCTACCTGCCATATTGCCTTTGACGAAGCCACCGCTATCCTGGCCGGCGATGGTCTGCTGAATTTGGGAGGGGAATTGCTGACCAGGCCCATCCCCGGTACTGATCCGGCGCGGCAGCTGGCTGCGGCCAATGCGGTGCTGTGCAATTCGGGACTTATGGTACAGGGACAAGCTGCCGAGCTGGCGGCAGAATCTCCTGATACCGCTTTGCTCCGGCGGATATATTTGGGCAAGACCTCAGGGCTTTTTGCAGCCTCTGTGCTGGGGGCCGGGTATTTGGCCGGCGCGGCCGAAGAGCAAATAGCCGCTTTGAAAAGCTATGCTTATGATCTGGGTCTGGCATTCCAGATAGCTGATGATGTGCTGGATATCCGGGGCAGCCAGGATAAGACCGGGCGGCCAAACGGCAGTGACGCCCGTAATGATAAGATGACTTATGCCGCCCTGGTTGGCTGTGATAAGGCTATGGAACAGGCGGCTGCTTTGGCCGCCAATGGGGGCGAGGCTTTGAAAATATTGCCCGGGGGCGGCGGGATGCTGCGCCTGTTTCCCGGTTTTCTGGTGGCAAGAGCTTTATAGGGTAATGCATTATAGGTAAGGCATTATATTTACTAGGAATAGAAATTAAACTTTTTTACTAGGAATAGAAATTAAACTTTTTTTGTTGTATTTTATTATAAGCAGTGTTATAATCAATTAACTTCAATGCTGAATAAGCGGTGTTATAATCAATTAACTTTCAATGCTGATGTTTTGTCTGCTGCAGTCCGCAGGGACTATGCGGCGGATCATGAGGTGAAAAATGCTTTACTTAAAAAAATTCTTAATGATCCTGCTGACTGTATCTGCCATTGTATTGATAGCCGGCTGTGGCGATAACAGCCAGACTGATCAGGGTGATGAGCCGGTTATCATTGAACCTGGGCTTTCTCAGGATGAACAGAATGAAGACGGCAATATTCAGGGGCAGCAGGAAGGCGAATTTGTTTTTACTGATAAAGGCGAGAAAACTACTGTAGAAGATCTGGCCCTGGCCCAGAGCAATATCAAGTCATATTATTTTGAACAGACCATTCATTATTCCGAGTCCTCTGTGTTTTTACGGGTCTGGTATTGCGATAATAAAATGAAAGTTATAACCAGCGCTGACGGTTCTCTGCAATCGGTGTTTTACTATGATTACGATCAACTGACCCAGATAACCTATTCTCCCGCTGATAATGATATAGCTATCGGTATGGTTTTTGATCCTGCCAGTGTGGATGCCCCGGATAATCCCCTTGACGATGATTATCTCCAGTGCACCCTGCTGGGCAGCGAGATAATAGACCGGCAGCTGTGTTATATAATGCAGACTGCAGAAGGAGATAAGCTGTGGGTATCCACTCTTTACGGCTTCCCGCTGCAGGTGGAATTTGTGGATCATCTGGGAGATAATTATACTGTGGCTTACCGTAATGTCGAGATAAATACCATAACCGCAGACCAGGTGGAGTTTCCTGATGATTTGCAGGTGGAATTTTTGAAATAAGCGTGATCTGCTTTTATAGTTAGGATGATCTCCCTATAGGGGCTTTCTTCTATAAACAGACGCGAAACAGACGCGCAACTAAAGAGTAGTTATGACAAAGAATCTGGTAAAAGCTGCAGGATTGCTGCTTATCATCAATATATGCGTCAAACTGCTGGGATTCCTGAGGGAAATGGTCATTGCCAGCGGTTTTGGCGCATCTTCTCTTACCGACGCTTATTTGGCCGCCTATACGCTGCCCTATTTTCTGCAGTCGGTTTTGGGCTATGCTTTTGTTTCCGCTATTCTGCCGGAGCTGAGCGGTTGCTGGGTTGAAGGCGGGGATAACCGCCGGGCCTGCCGTCTGGGCAGCACGCTGATTAATATAACCGCAGGCGGTATGGGGGTGCTTTCCCTTATCGGTATACTTACGGCCAAATGGCTGATTTTTTTGACCGCGCCCGGACTCAGCGGGGACACAGAAGAACTGGCGGTGAATATGGCCAGAGTGATCTTCCCCCTGATGATATTTATGTCGTCCGGCATGGTGGTTTCGGCTATTCTCAATTCCCGTTACCGTTTCGCGGCGGCAGCCCTGGCTCCGGGTATTTGCAGTCTGGTAATTATCCTGGCTGTGGTTTTTTTGGCCCGCGGCAATATTTATGTGTTGGCCTGGGCTACCCTGGCGGGATTTGTTGCCTTTTTCCTGATCCAGCTGGCAGATCTGCGTAAGATTGGCTTTCGCTACAGTTTTTGCTGGGATCTGCGGGATCCGGCGGTAAAGCGGGTGCTGGCCAATATCGTTCCCATCATGCTGGCGCTTTCCGTTACCCAGATATATACTGTGGTCAACCGTATTTTTGCTTCGGGATTGGCGGAAGGCAGCATATCCGCACTAAACTATGCCAATAAACTGATGAACCTGCCTTTGGGAGTATTTGTAGCTGCCATTATCACGGCGGCTTTTCCTGCTCTGGCTGAAAAAGCGCGGCTGGCGGATAAAAGCGAGATCACCGCTACTGTAAAGCGGGGATTTAATATGGTGGTGCTGCTTGCCTTGCCTTCTGCAGTTGGCCTTACCCTGCTGGATGGGGAGATCATCCGTTTTCTTTTCGAGCGGGGCAGTTTTACTCCGGCCAATACGCTGCTGACTACCGAGGCTTTGACCACCATGGCTCCGGGGCTCTTCTTTTTGGCCATTTCCATGCTGCTGGTGCGGGTTTATTTTGCCTTGCATGATGTAAAGACCCCGTTATTGGCAGGGATTGTTTCCGTTGCTGTCAATGTGGCGATCAGTCTGCTGCTCACCGGGGCTATGGGCGTAGGCGGCTTGTCCCTGGCCAATACCATAGCTGCCGCCGTAAACGCCCTGTGGCTGCTGGCAGGTCTTGCCCGCCGTTTGCCTCTGCTGAATGACGGTATGATCGGCAAGGTATTGCTGCAGTCCTGCATAGGCAGTGCGGCTATGTCTGTACCGGTAGTTTTGGGAAAGCTTTTGTGGCCGCATGTATCGGGAAAGCTGGGATTAGCAATAGAACTTGCTGTTTTGATGCTTTTGGCTGTGGCTGTTTATTTTGCTGTGCTTAAGCTGCTGCATTGCCCGGCAATAGATGATGCTTTCCGTAGTCTGCTGGGGAGAAACAGGAGAAAAACCGCCTGATGTATGTTGTATTTGTCATAGTTTGCATTGGATAATTATTGAAGTTTTAATGATTGTTTGTAAAAAACATTGACAAATCCTCTGGTGAAATGCGAAAATAAATAAGATAAGATGAGGCGCTGATTGCCGCGCGTCATATTCAGGAGGCGAGTGATGCTTACCTGGTTCGGGGTGGCTGTGTCCTTTGCCGCTTCGGTGTCATTGACACCTGTTGCCATTAAGCTGGCCAGAAAATTCAATATAGTTGATATACCTAATCAGCGCAAAGTACATACCGAGCCTACTCCCCGTATGGGCGGCATCGCTATTTATGCCGGCTTTGTTTTGGGGGCTCTGGCGCTTACCGTATATACCCGGCAAATGGCGGCACTTCTGATAGCCGCTACCATAGTTATGCTGACCGGGCTTGTTGACGATATCAAGGGTATTTCCCCCAAGATGAAACTGCTGGGGCAGATACTGGCTTCGCTGGTACTGGTTAAAGCAGGTTTCTATGTGGAGTTTATAACCAATCCGTTCAGCGGCGGTATTGTGAATCTGGGTATTTGGGGTATTCCTTTAACGGTGCTGTGGCTTACCGGGATCTCCAATACCATTAACCTTATCGATGGATTGGATGGCCTGTCTTCAGGCGTTTCCGCCATAGCTGCCGTAGCCACCGCTGTGGTCTGCCTTTCCCAGGGGGCCGTGCTGGCTGCTGCTTTGGCCGGCATTTTGGCTGCTTCTGCCTGTGGCTTTTTGTGCTGGAACTTTCATCCGGCAAAAACCTTTATGGGGGATTGCGGCTCTCTTACTCTGGGATTTCTTTTAGGAGCACTGGCTCTGATGGGGATGGTTCGGGGAGCTACCATTATTTCCCTGTTTGTTCCCTTTATCATTTTGGGCGTACCGGTGTTTGATACTTTGTTTGCCATCATTCGCCGGCTGTTTCTCAAAAAGCCTGTTTTTGAGGCTGATAAAATGCACCTCCATCACTGTCTGCTGGCTATGGGGCTGACCCATGTCCAGGCGGTACTGACCATTTACGCAATGGCTTTGATCATGGGGCTGGCTGCTGTGCTTATGGCAGTCCTTACCAGTTCCCAGGCAATGCTGGTGCTGCTGATAACCGTTGTTGGGGCATTTGCTACCGCCGAATTTTTGGGAGTGCTGCGTGGAAAACGTCCCTCATTCCTTGTGCGCAAGGATAAGAAGACATAACCGGCTGAAATTTATTTACGGTTTTGCTTTTTAAGATAAATACTGATATTCTGATACCATTTATTTAAAAGGAGAGAGAACAATGAACAAAAGCAGTGTTATAATTCTGATTATCGCAGCGGTGGTTTTCACCGGCCTGGGCTTTGTGGTAGGGCAGGTCATGGCCGAGGGCCGCAATCCCGGCAGTGCTGATGATCCGGTGGTTTCCCAGACTTATGTTGATGAGTTGGTAGGAGTAAAGGTCACTGATCTGCAGAATCAGATAGATGCCATTAATGCTCAGCTGGATAATAAGGGCGTATCAGATCCTGTTCAGCCGGGAAACGATGACAATAATAACACCCCCTCCACCTCTGTTGAAAATCAGACTGTCACGGTGACCGCCGATTCTGTCAATATCAGGGCTTCCGCTTCCACTTCGGCTGATGTCGTTACCACGGTAAGTTCCGGAACAGTGCTCACTTATGTAAGCCAGTCTACTGCAGGAGGTTATATCTGGTATAATGTTAAGACCAGCGGTGGTTCTACAGGTTGGATCCGCAGCGATCTTTGTTCTTCTCCCAGATAGTCCGGTTTTTTTATACAGAATGTGAATACATGTTAAAAGTATGCGGCAGATATCTGCCGCATACTTTTTCTTGTGAGGATTTTTCGGCAAAAATTCACTTTATGCTATAATCCTTATCATTAATTTCTATTGCATTTATTACATATATATGGTATAAACATATTAATTTCTTCATAATATGAAAATTTTTACTATGGGAGAGATTCGGCCTTTTTGCTAGGGAAATTTTTAATAACAAATATATGAAAACAACTATTGACGGTTTAACTATAAACTATGAAATAAGCGGCAGCGGAGAAGATCTGCTTTTGCTTCATGGCTGGGGGGCAAGTATTGAGGTAATGCGCCCCATGGCAGATCATTTCAGCTCTTACCGCCGGGTAACGGCAGTGGATCTGCCGGGTTTCGGAGGTAGTCAGGCTCCGGATACTGCCTGGAGCGTTTATGATTACGCGGATTTTGTCGTCAAACTTATCGGCCTGCTGGGCCTGAATGATCCGGTCATTCTGGGCCATAGTTTTGGCGGCCGGCTGGCCATTATCCTGGGCTCCCGGGGTATAGGCAGCAGGCTGGTGCTGACTGATGCTGCCGGCATCCTGCCCAAGCGGGGATTCGGCTATTATGCCAGAGTATACAGCTATAAAGCAGCAAAGAAAATTTTCAGCCTGCCGCTGCTGAAAAATCACCGGGAGCAGGCGTTGGAGCTGTGGCGCAAAAACAACCCCAGCTCTGATTACAACGCTGCCCAGGGAGTGATGCGTCAGATATTTGTCAAAGTAGTCAATGAAGATCTGAAACCGCTTTTGCCGCAGATCAAAAGTCCCACTCTGCTTGTTTGGGGAGAGAACGATACGGCTACGCCCCTTTCCGACGGCAGGTTGATGGAAAAGCTGATACCCGATGCCGGACTAGTAGTTTTTGAAGGCTGCAGCCATTATAGTTTTCTGGATGAGCCGGGGCGCTATTATGCCGTAGTGGATTATTTTTTGCAGCATTGACAGTATTGTTG
>CAKQQU010000067.1 GCA_934271085.1 uncultured Bacillota bacterium
TTTGATCTGCTGGATCAGGGAAAGCTGCTGCCTTCTTTTTACAATAATTTTTTGCTTTATTCTGATCTGCTGGCATCCCTTGATGGCAGGCATCTGCTTTTGCTGAGCCAGCTTGCAGACGGTTTGGGTGGTATTGAGCCTGTATTGGAACGAAATATACTGTCCCGCGACCTGCCCAACTATACTCACGATCCTGACGGATTCATTAAAGATATGCGTGATTTTGCATCATCCGGGTATCAGATATTGATATCAGCCAGTTCCCAGCTGCGGCTGCAGCGGGCGCAGGATATTTTAAAAGAGAATTCTGTTTCCGGAGTCCGCTTGCTGAGGGCAGGCTGGAGCAGGGGATTTGAAAGCCCTTCCCTGAAAATGGCTTTGATTACCGAAAAGGAGCTTTTTTCCAAGGAGGGCCGGGTAAAGCATCGCCGGACCTTTAAGGGCGGCGAGCGTATCAAAAATTTCATGGATCTGCGGGCAGGGGATTATGTTGTCCATATATACCAGGGCATAGGCCAGTATATGGGTGTGGAGCGCCTGACTGTTGACGATGTTTCCCGGGACTATCTGCTGATCCGCTATTCCGGGGAGGATAAGCTGTATCTTCCTGTAGATCAGCTTGATCTGATCCAGAAATATGTGGGAAATGAGGGTAATGCTCCCAGATTGAACAGGCTGGGGGGCAGCGAATGGAAGCGCACTAAAGATAAAGTACGGGCCGCCGTAAGGGAAATGGCTCAGGAACTGCTGAAATTATATGCAGCCAGGGAACAGGTTAAGGGTTTTTCCTTTTCTCCGGATACGCCATGGCAAAGTGAATTTGAAGATGCTTTCCCCTATGCGGAGACAGATGATCAGCTCCAGAGCATCAGTGAGATTAAAAAGGATATGGAATCCCGGCATGTAATGGACAGACTGCTTTGCGGGGATGTGGGCTATGGCAAAACAGAGGTAGCGCTGCGGGCAGCCTTTAAAGCTATCATGGACAGCAAGCAGGTGGCAATGCTTGTGCCAACCACTGTATTGGCCCAGCAGCATTTGCATACCATAGAAAACCGTTTCAGCGGATTCCCGGTGAAATATGCCTGCCTTTCCCGTTTCTGCACTCCGGCGCAGAAAAAAGAAATATTGCGCCAGCTGGAAACAGGCGAACTGGATCTGGTGGTAGGTACCCATGCCCTGTTGGGTAAAAACATTAAATTCAAGGATCTGGGTCTGCTGATAGTCGATGAGGAGCAGCGCTTTGGCGTTGCCCATAAGGAAAAGATCAAATCGCTGAAAACTCAGGTGGATGTACTGACCCTTTCCGCCACGCCTATACCCCGAACCTTGCATATGGCTCTGGTAGGTATGCGTGATATGAGCCTGATCTCCACGCCGCCTCAGGACCGTCACCCTGTCCAGACCTATGTGGTGGAATACCACGAGCGGATGATAAGGGACGCTATAGCCAGGGAACTGGGCCGGGGCGGACAGGTGTTCTTTCTGCATAACCGGGTTTTTGATATTTATAATGTGGCCGAAGAGCTGCAGCGTATCCTGCCAGGGGCCCGTGTGGCGGTAGCCCATGGACAGATGAAAGAACGGGAGCTGGAAAATGTAATGATGGACTTTGTAGATCATAAGGCGGATATTCTGGTCTGCACCACCATCATTGAAAATGGCCTGGATATACCCAACGCCAATACCCTTATAGTTGACGATTCCGATACGCTTGGTTTGTCCCAGCTTTATCAGCTGCGGGGCAGGGTAGGCCGTTCCAAGCGGCAGGGATTCGCTTACTTTACCTTCCGCAAAGACAGGGCCATAAACGATATAGCAAGAAAAAGACTGATAGCCATCAGGGATTTTACCCAACTGGGGGCCGGTTTTAAAATTGCCATGCGTGATATGGAGCTTAGAGGCGCCGGCAATATTCTGGGACCGGAACAGCATGGTCATATTATGGCCGTTGGTTTTGATCTGTACTGTAAGCTTCTGCAGGACGAGATAATGAAAGCTTCCGGTAAAGAGGCTCCATTGCAGGAAGTATCTACTCAGATGGAACTGGGTATAAATGCCTATATTCCCGATAATTTTCTTTCTGACGCTGTGCTCAAAGTGGAGATATATAAACGTATGGCTGCCGCGGAATCCGCAGATGAAGTGGATTGTCTGGCTGATGAGATGCGGGATCGTTATGGCCAGCTGCCCGATTGCGTGCTTAACCTGTGCCTGCTGGGAAAGATCAAGGTGCTGGGGAAAAAATTGGCTATTTCGGCAATTATTCAGCAGCCTGGTTGCTTCGAGGTAAAATTTGCTCCTGAGCATCCCATAACCGGCCAGGCTTTGGTGACCCTTTGCCAGTCCTGGTCAAAACGGATAGGTTTTTCCGATAAAAAATGCTTTATGATACGCATGTCTACGGAAGGTCTGGATAACAGCGTTCTGAAGGCTGAAACGCTGCTGAAGATGCTTGATCAGCTTTACGGTATGGTAAGGGATAATGTGAAGAAAAATTCATAATTATTTTTATTTATATCACAGGATAATGTGTTATAATGAAGCAGTTGCTTAGTTTAACTTAACTTAACTTAATATTATCAGGAAGGATGATTTTTTTGAAAAAAATTATAGCAGCATTGCTTGTCAGCGTAATGTTCCTGTTTGCCGGCTGCGGTGCCTCCGATAACGGCGGAGTTATCGGTTCCGTAAACGGCCAGGACGTTTACCAGGACGAAATGGATTATTATTTTGCTTATTACTTTGAGTATTATTATCAAAACTATTATTCCTATTATCTTTCTTATATGGGTGTTGACCTGCTCGATGAAGAAAGCGCCAGCTCTATTTTGGGCGATTTCGAAAAATCCGCCTGGGATGCCACTGTCAATGCAGCCCTCATCGAGCAGATGGCGGCAGAATACGGCTTGACTTATGAGGATAATTATTTGAAGGATATACTGCCTTGGGGAGATTATCGCACTATCAAGGTAGGGTCCCTTAATTCTCAGCTTTACGATGCAGTAAAGCAGGCCATGCTTGATGAAATGGTTGTTGACGAATCTCAGGCAAAGGCCGCTTACGATGAAGATCCTGCTTCCTGGAATTGCCGCAAGACTTCCCATATCCTTTTGATGTGCGATACTTCTGATGAAGCTGCTTTGGCTGAAGCCAAGGCAAAGGCAGAGGATATTATCAAGCAGCTCAATGAGGGTGCTGATTTTGCGGAATTAGCCAAAGAGTATTCGGATGACGGTTCTGCGGCCAACGGCGGTGCCATTGATTCCTACTTTAATATAAACTGCCAGGTCATCGGAGAAAGCACCACTTTTTATCCCGAATATGTTGAGGCGGCTTTTGAATTGCAAAACGCAGGAGACTACACTCTTGTCCCCGTACTTTCCCAGGCCGGCTATCATATTATTAAGCTGGATGATGTAAAATCCGGTTTTGACGCCGTTAAGGATATGGTCATGGACAGCATGAAAACTGTCAGCGACGAAGAAGTTTCTGCCAGAATGAACGCAGATCTGGAAGAAGCAAGAGCCAATGCTGATATCAAACAGAAATTCAAGTTCCGCTATTACCAGGAAGAGGCAACCCAGCCTGATACTGCCGATGACGGCAATCAGCAGGGTGGCGATACCTCCACTGACCAGCAGACCGATAACAACGGTACTGAAGACGGCGGAGATGCCAATACTGCAGAATAAGCAAACCAGCCAGAATACCGCCGGACATTTTGTCCGGCGGTATTCTATTTTAGGAAAAAAATTGAAAAAAATATCTTGTATGGTATAATTAAACTGCTAAAATATTTATCATTTGGAGGAATATCGTGAAAGAAGAACGCGATCTTATTATCTTACTGGATTTTGGCGCTCAGTATTCCCAACTGATCGCCCGCCGCGTCCGCGCGCAAAAGGTCTATTGTGAGATCATGCCTTATAATACGCCAGCCGCTAAGCTGGCCGAAAAAAATCCCCGGGGCATCATTTTTTCCGGCGGTCCTGCTTCTGTGCTGGATGCAGATGCGCCTAAATGCGACCCTGCTATCTTCCAGCTTGGGGTACCAATTTTGGGCATTTGCTACGGTATGCAGCTAATGGCCCAGATGCTGGGGGGTTCCGTTGTTGTTCCCGATGAACGGGAATACGGCATGGTAACAGTCTGCGTCAATAATGAAGGCCGTCTTTTCAAGGGCATGTCAGGAGAGCTTCAGGCCTGGATGAGCCATACCCTGCAGGTAAGCCAACCTCCGGCAGGCTTCGAGGTGCTGGCGGCTACCACCGGCTGCTGCTCCTGCGCTGCCTTCGAAAATACCGGCCGTAATTTTTACGGCCTGCAATTCCATCCCGAGGTAACCCATACTCCCAGAGGCCAGGAGATATTCCATAATTTCCTTTTCGATATTTGCGGCTGTCGCGGCGATTGGCAGATGAGCTCTTATGTAGAGCAGGCTGTGGCCGCCATCAGGGAGCAGGTAGGGGATAAGAACGTGTTGCTTGGGCTTTCCGGCGGCGTAGACAGCTCTGTTGTGGCAGCCTTGCTGCACCGTGCCATAGGCGACCAGTTAACGGCCGTGTTTGTCAATCATGGTCTGCTGCGCAAAAACGAACCGGAGGAGGTAGAAGCTGTTTTCCGTCCCCGTCTCGGTGATAAGCTGGTTGTGGTAGACGCCTCTCAGCGTTTTTTGAGCAAGCTGGCCGGTGTGACTGACCCAGAGGAAAAACGCCATATCATCGGCAGGGAATTTGTAGAGGTATTTGCAGATACCGCCCGTTCTTTGGGGCAACTGGATTTCCTGGCTCAGGGTACTATTTATCCGGATATAGTGGAGAGCGGCTCCGCTACCGGCATGGTGATCAAAAGCCATCATAATGTGGGAGGCCTGCCTAAAGACCTGCCTTTCTGCGGCGTGGTGGAACCTCTGCGCCCCCTGTTTAAAGATGAGGTGAGAGAACTTGGTGTGGAATTGGGACTGCCGGAGAATATGGTCTGGCGTCCGCCTTTCCCCGGACCCGGGCTGGCAATTCGCATTATTGGCGATATTACCGAGGACAAGCTGCTGATCACCAGAGAAAGCGACGCCATCCTCCGGGAGGAGATAGTCAACAGCGGTTTGGGCAGGGAAGCCAGCCAGTATTTTACCGTGCTGACCGGTCTGCGCTCTGTGGGAGTAATGGGCGATGAACGCAGCTATGATTATACAGTGGCTATCCGTGCTGTCAGCACTGATGATTTTATGACCGCTGATTGGGTACGCATACCCTACGATGTGCTTGACCGTATTTCCCGTCGTATAGTAAACGAAGTTCGCCATGTCAACAGGGTTGTTTATGACATTACTTCCAAACCACCTGCAAGTATTGAGTGGGAATAATACCTGAAAGGCCAAAAAGCCTTGAAAATGCTGGACTTTTGCGTTACGGAATTGCCCCGTGACAACAAAATGACAACATTTTAGAATCCAAGAATAAAGAGCTATCTGATTTCTGTTAGAGAAGTCAGATAGCTCTTTTTGTTTTACTCAGATTCAGTCATTCTTCAGCCGGTCCTTGAACGCCTCCACCATTGCATCGCTGAGCTGCTGGGACGGGACTTTCACATAGCCGGACGCTTCGTCATATTTCGGGTAGTTATAACGCCACTTGTCGTAGTCCTCCCGGTTGATTTCGCCATTGCGGAGCTTTTCGGCCTGTTCCGCCCACGCAGTGAGCATTTCGAATAGCTCGGCAGCGTCCTTTCCCTTCCGAGGGTCAACACGCAGTGAAACGCCGTTTTTGCCGGTTTCCACCGTCAGGCCGTAGCGATCCTCCAAGGAGAACAGGGTGTGCATTAAGCCGAGATAGCTGTCAATGTCCGGCACGGACAGCGCCAGCGGCGAGACACCTAGCGCACCGGCAAGGCTCTCCGTCAGCTCCGCCTTGGGCGTTCTGCTGCCGGATTCATACTGCGCCATACGGATGTC
>CAKQQU010000068.1 GCA_934271085.1 uncultured Bacillota bacterium
TGATCTGCGCAGGCGCGGTTCAGACGATAAAACGTCTGCTGGATACCCCCATAACCAGATTGCCTTCACTTAAGATAAGCCCTACTTTAATGAATGAGATAGAAGCTGCCATTGCCTATTTTATGGATTATCACCTTGAATACAGTTCCCGTGCCAAAAAGGTTTTAAAACAATTGCTTGATTAAGGCGGCGGCAATCTGCTATAATATACCCCTATAGCGGCGGCGCCGTTAATATGAATATGGAGGTAACAAAATGTTTGATTTCAGTATTCTTCAGGCCGCTGATCCTGAGATCGCAGAAGCTATCAGCAAGGAACTGGATCGTCAAAGAAGCAAGATAGAATTGATCGCTTCCGAAAATTTTACTTCCAAGGCTGTTATGGTAGCGCAGGGCTCTGTGCTGACCAATAAATATGCGGAGGGTTATCCGGCAAAGCGCTACTATGGCGGCTGCGAATGTGTGGATATAGCAGAGAACCTGGCAAGGGAAAGAGCTAAAAAGCTTTTTGGAGCGGAATTTGCCAATGTGCAGCCCCACAGCGGTGCTCAGGCCAATATGTCAGCTTATTTTGCCCTGCTTAATCCCGGCGACCGCATTTTAGGCATGAGTTTGGCTCACGGCGGCCATCTTACCCATGGTTCCCCGGTAAACTTTTCCGGCAAGCAGTACAATTTCTTCTCTTACGGAGTTGAAGAAGGCAGCGAAGTTATTGATTATGATAAATTGATGGCCCAGGCCATGGAAGTAAAGCCTGCCCTGATAGTGGCGGGTGCTTCCGCTTATCCCCGGGTAATAGATTTCGCCAAGTTCAGAGAGATAGCCGATGCCTGCGGCGCCTTGCTGATGACCGATATGGCTCATATTGCCGGCCTGGTAGCAGTTGGCGAACATCCTTCGCCCATTCCTTACTGCGATGTTGTTACCTCCACCACTCATAAAACCCTGCGGGGCCCCAGAGGCGGTCTGATCCTTACCAATAACGAGGAATACGCCAAAGCCATTGATAAAGCTGTTTTCCCCGGCATTCAGGGCGGCCCGCTTATGCATGTTATCGCCGCAAAGGCCGTTGCTTTTGGCGAGGCGCTTAAGCCTGAATTCAAGGATTATATAGTAAATGTTAAAAAGAACGCACAGGTTTTGGCCAATGAGCTTAGCCGCAGAGGTATGCGCATAGTTTCGGGAGGTACCGATAATCATCTGCTGCTGGTGGATGTACGTCCCTGGGGGCTCACCGGTAAGGAAGCCGAACATATCCTGGACGAAGCGGGCATTACCTGTAATAAGAACGGCATACCCTTTGATCCGGAAAAACCTTTTGTTACCAGCGGTATCCGTTTGGGATCCGCAGCCTGCACTACCAGAGGATTTGACGAAGCAGCCTTTGCCAAGGTAGCTGAAGCAATCGCCTTATGCCTCAGCAAGGACGATGCCAAATTTGCCCAGGGCGCCGCTATAGTTAAGGAGCTTACCGCCAAGTATCCCCTGTATGCCTAGAATTTGATGAGTCATAGGCTGTAGGCAGATTTTTTATGGGAATAAAGTGAAAACGGATCGGCAGTTGCCGGTCCGTTTTTTTGCATATGCTTTGCGCTGACAAAGTTTTTATTCACCCAGCCGGTATTGCTGTGCTACAGATCCTCCTCGCTGATTACAGTATAACCCATTTTTTTCAGCAGGGAAGCTGTAAAACCGCTGCCCTTTACAGTTGTATGGGAGAATGTACCGTCATATATTTTATGGACACCGCAGGAAGGGCTGCTTTCCTTAAGTATTATCAGTTCCGGCTGATACTTTTCGCATAACTGCAGAGAAAGGGTAGCTCCCTGGCTGAATTCCTGCGTTTTGTCCTGACCGGCGCTGTTTTTGGCCCTGTTTTCTATTATTTCCACCGGCTGTCTTGGCACAGGCAGATTACCCAGCATTTCCGGGCAGAACATAATATACTCTTTTCCTTGCAGAAAATCATGCACTTTGGCATTGTCATTGCTGACTCCGCTGTATTTGCAATTTTTCCCCATAAGACAGGCGCTCACCAATATCATTATTTTAACCTTCCTTTCTGTTGCCGTCCCAATCGTCTCCAAACAGCCTGTCCAGAGCGCCGGTAACTCTGTCTTTTCCCATTGGGGCCATGGCTTCCAGCTGGGATACTATTTTTTTCATCTCCTGCCTTTTGCCCAGGCAATTCTGCGGACAGTTGCTGCGGGAAACAGGCAGGCCTTCTTTTTCCGTTACATAGCGGATCTGATCCTCCGGCACGTAGATGAAGGGACGGATAACTGTCAGATCCATTCTATCCAGATATGTTACCGGCTTAAAGCTGCCAATACGTCCCTCGTAAAACAGGTTCAGCAGCAGGGTCTCAACTGCGTCATCCTGATGATGGGCCAGCGCGATCTTGGAAAAACCATTTTCTTTTGCCAGGGTGTTCAGGGCTCCCCGACGCATCTTGGCACAAAGAGAGCAGGGGTTGCTTTCCTTGCGTATATCAAAAATAACTTCGCCTATCTGCGTTTTCTCCCAGTAAAAGGGTATATCCAGATTTTTGCAGAAAGCTGACATGGCGTCAACATTGTCTTCAGGAAACCCCAGGCAGATATGGCCTGCGGCAAGCCTGAATTTGTATTTGGATATAGCCTGAAATTTTTTCAGGGCGTACAGCAGGGTAAGGCTATCCTTTCCTCCGGAGAGCCCCACCATGATAGGTATGTCGTCAGCTATCATCTGATGACGGATTATAGCTTTTTTCATTCTTTTATAGATTTCGTCAAAACCATGTCTCATATCTTTATACCCCAAAATGCGGCAGGAAAAAACAAATTAACCGGCGAAATTAATAGAGTTAAATACCGCATATTTTTCTGAACACTGATTCGGAGGCCAATAATGAATACAAATATAGTCAATATAAAAGGCACACCCCATGGCCTGGTTTTCTATTTTGATACAGAGCAGGCCGGCTTCAGCCAGTTATGCGCAGCCCTGGAAGAAAAGCTTTCCCGCAGCGGCGACTTTTTTATAAATGCCGAATATATAATCGATCAGGCCAGTAAGTTTTCCAATGAGGAACTGGCTATTCTGGAAGGTATTCTTAATAAATACCATATCCATAAAGGTAAATCTGCAGCCCATATCATCGAAAGCAACGATATGTCCGAGCTTGTCTATCAGCCCGCCGGAGGCAACAGCCTGCTGGTGACCCACGGTATCCGCAGCGGGCAGAAGTTTTCTGTACGCGGCAATGCCATAGTCATGGGTGATATAAACCCGGGCGGAGAAGTGGTGGCTACCGGTAATGTGGTAGTCATGGGTTCCTGCCGCGGCGTTCTGCATGCAGGCGCCGAAGGGGACGAAAAATGCTATATCATAGCATATAATATGCAGGCGCAGCAGCTGCGTATTGCCGAGCATGTTGCTACGGTGCCTGCAGATGCAGGGCTAAGCCCATTAAAGCTGGCCATGGTACAGGATGGCAGCATCGTGCTTACCGATTATATGCCGGCCCAGTTCCAGGACATCCTCGCTGTTGAGGCTGTTGAGGAGGAATGATACTTGACTATTGTAACACCTATCTTTGCTCAATATCAAGACATTAAGGAGCAATATTCCGACTGTCTGCTGTTTTTTAGATTAGGCGACTTTTATGAGCTGTTTGCCGAAGATGCCAAAATAGCTTCCAAAGAGCTGTCTTTGGTTTTGACCGCCCGTGAGTGTGGGGGCGGCCGCAAGACGCCAATGTGCGGCGTTCCTCATCATGCTGTGGATAATTATATAGCCCGCCTTATTAAAAAGGGCTATAAGGTTGCGATCTGCGAACAGTTGGAAGATCCCAAAACCGTTAAAAAGGGTATAGTCAAGCGCGATGTAGTGCGGGTAGTTACCCCGGGAACGGTTCTGGAAGAAAATATGCTGGAGAATAATGCTCCCAATTATCTGGCTGCCGTCTGGATGGAACGTAAAGGAAACGCCGAATTTGGGTTTGGTCTTGCCTATGCGGATATATCTACCGGCAGTTTTTTTGCTGGGCAGATCAGCGGCGATGATATCCGCAATAAGCTGGCTGATGAATTAACGCGGATAGCTCCGGCAGAATTGCTGCTTCCTGATGAGCTTATGGAGGACGAGCTGTTCCGTCTGCGCCTGCTGGATAACTGTGTGGGTTGCCTTACTCCCTGTCCTGAGCTGGGCTATATACGCCGCAACTGTCAGGAAATACTTATAAGTCAGTTTAAAGTAGCCAATATGGAAGCTCTCGGCCTGGGAGAAATGCCCCTGGCTGTGATAGCTTCTGCCATGATGCTGACCTTTCTGGAGACGACCCAAAAGCGTACTTTGGATTATATAGACAAGCTGAAAATCATTGACAGCAGCGTCAGCCTTATGCTGGATGCCGCCACCAGACGCAATCTGGAGCTGACTTCCACCCTTAGAGGAGGCAAGCGCAAGGGCTCTCTGCTGTGGGTGATAGACGATACCATAACCGCTATGGGCGCGCGGCTGATAAGAGAGTGGCTGGAAAACCCCTTGCTTTCGGCAGATCCTATCAATCGCAGGCTTGATGCTGTGGAAGAGTTGGCGGGAGAACCGCTTATCCTGTCTGAGCTGCGGGATCTGCTAAGGAACCTTTATGATATGCAGCGCCTGATAACCAAGGTTTCTTATGGCAATGCCGGCCCTAGGGTATTGCTTAATCTTAAAAATTCCCTGGCTATACAGCCGCAGATATTTGCTTTGCTCAGTCGGCTGCACAGTAGCCTGTTCGGCTCGCTGCTGGATGCCTATGATATGCTGGAGGATATTTACAGCCTCCTGGAAGAATCCCTTGATGATGACGCTCCTGTTTCTCCCAAGGAGGCCGGGATAATCAGAGCCGGCTATGACCGCGAACTTGACGAGCTGCGCAGCATTTCCGCTTCTGCCAGGCAGCTTATTCTTGATCTGGAAGCAAGAGAAAGGGAACGCACCGGGATACGCACTCTCAAGGTAGGATACAACAAAGTTTTTGGTTATTATATCGAAATCAGCAAGGGCAGGGTGTCCGAGGCTCCGGCAGATTATATCCGCAAACAGACTTTGGTGAACGGCGAACGTTTTATTACTCCCGAATTAAAAGAGCTGGAAGAAAAGATTTTTTCCGCTTCGCAGCGTATTGCCGAAATGGAATACACCTTTTTCTGCCGGATCAGGGACCGGGTGGCGGAGGCTGCTCCCCGCATTTGCCGTACTGCGGAAATCTGTGCCCATCTGGACGCTTTGCAGTCTCTGGCTTCTGTAGCCCTGGCCAATAATTATTGCCGTCCCCAGGTTGATGATGGTGACAAAATCATTATCACCGAAGGCCGTCATCCGGTAGTGGAAAAAATTTTAGGTCAGGAGAACTATATACCCAACGACACCTATCTTGACCAGGAAAGCCAGCGTATGATGCTGATAACAGGCCCAAATATGACAGGCAAAAGCACTTATATGCGGCAGGTGGCGCTGATAGTCCTTCTGGCCCGCATGGGCAGCTTTGTTCCTGCTGACAGCGCCCGGATAGGTTATATTGACCGTATCTTTACCAGGGTGGGCG
>CAKQQU010000069.1 GCA_934271085.1 uncultured Bacillota bacterium
TACTTGAGATTGTCGCTCGGTAAGTTGGTCTTTGGCTTTTCTTCAAAAGGTATCGTTAAATGGAGTAACAGCTTGCCTTGATGAAATTCACACAACGATGTGTGATTGAAAATACCATTGCAAAACCGACATTCTATGGCAGTTTTGTGTTCAGCAAAAAAGAGCCTATGATACGTGAGTTATATCACTAAGCCATCTTCCCTGCTTCCGGCGCTATTTGTGTACTAGAAAGCAAATCTTACTTTCGGACTGCTGTAACATAATGGATGTGCTCAAAAGCAGTTAAGTCATTTCCGCATCCGCCAAAATATTGTTTTTGAATATCTTGCGTAGTCATCAGTTTATAAATAAGAAACCGGTGTTTTTCCAAAAGTTTTTCAAGTGCAGGATAACTAAAACAGGACCTCATGGGTTCGCCCCCTGCTGCAGCCATTGCCACCATATTCTGAACCCGTTTTACATCAGAAGAAAATAATCCTTCATCGCCATAGTCGAAAACCAAAGAACTGCCTTCCGCAGATAGTTGGGCAATACTGTCTAGCATTGCATCGATCTGCTCAACCGACAAATAGTAACTGACGCCGAACCAAGAGAAAAAGGTCTTTTTCCCCGGGTCAAAGCCTGCATTCAACAATTTCTCTTTTAGATTATCCGTTGATAAGTCAACCGGGACAAAATGTAGATTGCCCGGTAGCTGCAACGCTGCGCGTTTAATCCGCTCTCTTTTATCTGCCTGTGTCAGAGGGTAATCCACCTCAAAAAGCGGATAGCGCTTCAAAAACATTGGCTCCCGAAATGCAAAAGTGTCCATACCTGCGCCGAGAATGACATACTGCTCTGTACCTGTTTTCATAGCTGCTTTTAAACTGTCCTCACAAAACCTTGCCCGCGCAACGGGAGTAGGCACTATTTGCGTATTCACCAGAAAACGCAATGCTTCATCATCATTTTCAAAGTTTCCCTTTTTGTCCGGCGCGAAAAAATCTATGCCGCCAAGAATGTAATCGGCGATCATTTGATATTCCTGATCCGTCATTAGCTTTTTTGCAAAGGTGTCTGCAAAGATCGGAGTTTGTGCTGTTTCTGCATGATAGGCTCTGCCAAAAGCAGCCATCAAAGCAGTAATACTTGATTTGTTGTTCATGTTTCCTCCTCTTCAGCGAATAGTATAGGAAATATGGCAGTAAATAAAAACGCAGCGGCAATTTACCTCTAAACGGGTCATTGGCTCTGCGTCTTTGCGTCCGGCTCTCTTACAATGGATATATTCATTTTTTCTACATTAATTAACAGTTCACGTTTGCATTTCGGGCAAAAAAGAGGGTAGTTTATCAATATCGTGTCTGCCCGCACTTGATTGCGTGTTTTTCCGCCGCAAACAGGGCATATCAGCCATCTGCAATCCTTCATTTCAAATTCTCACCTCCAGAATGGAATTGATGAGTTGCTTAAACCCATAATCCAAAAAGTCCTTTTCGGAGATGGAAAACTGTTTTTCAATGAATTGGCCTTTGGTTTGGCTGAGTGTCAGCAAGGCGGTAATGCTTGACCACAGAATATACACCGACATCATGGGGACAACATCTTGCCGCACAAAGCCCTTTGCTTTTCCGGCCTCAATAAAGTCTGCAAGCAACTCATTTATTTCCGTTCCCAAAACCAGGATACGCTTTACCGTATCCGTAAGCTCCAACTGATCTAAAGATCCCGATTTTGCCCCATTTACATTTTCCATGGAATGAGGACATTCCCGCTGATATTTACTTATAGCTTCACAAATCGCCTGGTACTGCAATATAAAATCTCTGTTGGGAGTTATCGCTTTTTCAAGATCGCTTTTTAGGGTAAACAAGCCTTTCTCAATGATATGGTGCAGAATATCGTCCTTGCTTCCATAGTAAGCGTAAATTGTCCGACGGCTATATTCAGAAAGCTTAGAAATATCTTCTATCGTCGTCTGTGCATAACCCTTTTCGGAAAAAAGCCGTTCCGCTGCGTTCATAATCCGCTCTCTGTGTACTGCCGCAACAGCCTCTTTTTTGTTTTCTCTTCCCATAATATACCACCATTATATTTAGTATACTATTAATATACCATACGCAAAACGACTTTGCAAGGTTGATATAAAAAATCAATATAGCTTGAAAAACTCAAATAATGCGTTGTAATAAAATCAAATCATGATCAGGAAGCGAATAATGTGGCAGACATGCAACTTTAATTTATCAACCCAAAAGCAAAAAACTTATGTAATTAAACAACAATAAAAACATAATCAAAGTTCATTTACAAACCAAAGACCTGTTTCTCTGACGAATCAGATGGGTTTTTGCTCAGACTGGCGCAGGCAATCTATGCATATATCCCCTACAAATTCAGCGGCAAGAGTATGCGGCATTCCACATCAAGTATTATGGCGGCAGCTTTATTCCTGGGGCATAATTGCTGGTAAAAGAGAAAACGGCGTGACCGAAGTCACGCCGCGCACACTTGAAACACAAGGTTTCCCTATTTCCTGATTTACTGTTTTACGACTACCAGGCATTGTTATGTTTTTGTGTGAATTATCTATTATTACAGACAGATACCGGACGGCTCCTTTCAGTCAAGAAAATGGATATTCATATCCACCCGTCCTTCTATACCGGCAACACTTCCTCCCGAAGTATACTGCCAGATATCAAAATCGTAATAAAATTCAGGATATGTAGTATAGCCGGCGAACCAGAACCCATAATCGCTCAGGCGTTCCAGCTTAAGGGTACGAAGGGCAAGGCTTTTATTGGAATAAACCATTGCTTCATAACCTGCATCCTCAATAGTCTCACAAAAGGCTATCGCGCATTCTGTAAGCAGATCGCCATCCATATTGTTTGTACGGGCCTGAGCGCTGCCTACAGTCTCCCAGTCGAACACCACCGGATAATCCAGATCATAGCCACGCAGATAATCTATACATATCTGCGCTTCTTCTATTGCCTCTTCAACACTGATAGCCTGCGAGAAGAAGTAGACGCCCACATCCAGCCCATTATCAATAGCTCCTTCCATATTCTGGAAGAATTTGGTATCTATATTGGTACCGCCAGCTTCATAGCCGCGGTAACCCAGCCTGATGATGGCAAACTCAATACCGTCATTGGCAACAGACTGCCAATCTATGTCGTTCTGCCACTGGGAAACGTCAATACCAGCCCTGGTACGCACAGAATTATCGGTATAAATTTTGCGGCCTGCTGAATTTTGGAAATAACCGGCCATATACCTGTTATGCTCCACCTCAAACAATGTGGGTATGGTATATGACCCATAATAAAAGTGTCCCAGCTCCCCATTATTATCTTCCAGCACCGTGGTTCGGACTCCGCAGGGATTGACGATATTACCGTTTACCTGGCAATGCTCAACAATAACATCGGAACCTTTACCGGAAATGATAATATTGCCGTTTATATTACTGTTAAGCAAATATACATTGCCGGCCTTTACCAAAGCATTACCGTCAACCTGAGTACAAAACAGACCGTCTTCAGTCCATATTTTTTTTACGGCGTTATCCAAAGTAGCTATAACCTCGGCCCTGGTAATGGCCTGCCGGGGCCGGATGCTGTTTCCTGCCCAATCAAGATAAGAGCGGTCGTTCATGGCAGTAATTATCTGCACCGCCCAGGGTGAAATATCCTCCGCATCAGCAAAAGGCAGAACGCCGCTGGAAGACCAAGAATCCATACCCAGGGCTCTGGCAATCATCACCAGCGCCTCCTGCCTGGTAATACTGGCCAGCGGATTGGCATGACCGGCGCCGTCTCCCAGCATAACTCCGGCAGCATTCATTTTCAAAACATACTCCGTATACCAGGCTGAAGGATCAAGATCTGTAAAAATATTATTATCCGCAGTTACTGTATATTCCATAAGCCGTTGGATAATAGCGGCCATTTCTCCCCGGGTAATACTGTCATCAGGACGAAATGAACCGTTATTCCCCTGGATAATACCATAGCTGCTCCAGTTTTCAATCGCCTCGCAGGCCCAATGACCCTTAGTATCATTATATGCAGCGGCGTAAGCGCCTGCCGGAAACAGCGCCGCCAATAATAATGCCAAAGTAATTATTGCTGTAAATCTTTTTTTAATCATTTTTATTCCTTCCGTTACAGTACTGCCCGAAAAAAGCTCTGCCTAATCAATAATACAATGCAAAAGAGCAAATTTCTATTTCCTTGCGCAATCAGCCGACCCATGAGATTTAAGCATCTCCACTCCGTGATACAAAGCGCTGATGGCAAATTCCAGGTTCTCCCTAACTGCCTTGGGACTGCCAGGCAGATTTACTATCAAAGTACGCCCTCTGATGGCAGCCACAGCCCTGGAAAGCATAGCCCTGTCTGAATATTTGAGGCTATTGGTACGCATTGCTTCCGGTATACCCGGAATCAGCTTTTCCGCTATATCCTTAGTTGCCTCCGGGGTAACGTCCCGGGAGGAAAAACCGGTGCCGCCTGTGGTGAGGATAAGATCGGCAATATCTTCATCACAGATCTGTTTCATTTCAGCGGCAAGCATACTGCGCTCATCGGGAAGGATGGTCTGCCTGACCACAATAAAACCATTTGCCTCGGCTATTTCCTTTATTGCCGGACCGGAAAGGTCTTCTCTTTCCCCTGCCGCGCCCTTATCGCTGGACGTTATAACAGCTACCCGGTAATCCATTATTTATCCTCCCCAATTACAATAAGCTCGTCCCCGGGAACCAATTTGCCACCATGAAGCACGCGGCAAAAAACACCTTCTCTGGGCATTATACAATCCCCCATGGTCTGCTTGATTATGCAGTCATTATGACACTTTTTACCTATCTGGGTCAATTCCAGCACCACCTCGCCTGATGCAAATCTGGTGCCGATGGGCAGGTTTTTGAAATCTATATCCGTGACTATAAGATTCTCGCCAAAAGCGCCGTCCTTTACATTAGCGCCTCTGGCGTTAAATTCATCGATTTTTTCTTTGTTCAGCAGGCTTACCTGTCTGTGCCATTTGCCTGCATGAGCGTCGTTTTCTATTCCCCAATCTTCTATCAGGACAGCGCTGTCCACATTATGCTTGGGAGTACCTTTAGCCGGGC
>CAKQQU010000070.1 GCA_934271085.1 uncultured Bacillota bacterium
CGATAGTATTGGTCTCGCGCAGCATTTCCTGAAGAATAAAATCAAGCTTGCGCCCTACCGGACCAGAACCGGCCACAGACATCTTAAACTGTGATATATGACTGTTCAGCCGGATGAGTTCCTCATTGATATCAACTTTATCGGCAAAATAGGCCAGTTCATTTGCCAGACGGTTCTGATCGATCTCTATGCCGTCAAGAATAACTTCCAGCCTTTGCTGCAGTTTTTCCTTTTGCTCGGCAACAACAAGATCTGCGTGAACAGCTATTTGACCAACGGCATCACTAACAAGCTGCAAGTGGGCAAGCAGGTCATCTGCCAGAGCCTGGCCTTCATCCTGGCGCATCTTCACCAGACTGTCCATGGCCTCGCCTATAGCTTTGTTCAAAATACCGGATAATTCTTCCTGATCTTCTTCTTCGGCGCTGGATAAAGAAAAAACCCCCGGCAAACCTGCTATATCCTGTACATTTATCTGAGTACGGATTTCGCAGGTATTTGCAAGTTCCAGCATTGCCTTATAATAAGCTATAGCAAGCTCTTTGTCAACCTTCAGAACGGAATTTTTTGTCTGTTGCCGTTCAAAAGTGATATAAACATCAATTTTTCCGCGGTTTATCCGGGAACTGATCCATTTTTTAAGCTGATCCTCGCAGAAACTGAGCTGCTTTGGGACTTTAAGGTTGATCTCGCAAAAACGGTGATTAACTGCCTTGATCTCAGCAGTAAAAGAAAGGGTTTCCGTAGATACGACACTGCGTCCAAAACCTGTCATACTGTTAATCAAGTCTATTACCTCGCATTTTGGAATAATCTTTAATTTTCTTCGTTATACTGGCAAATCCTTTTTTTATTATAATTTTTCTTGACTTTTTTGCCAACAGATATTAACGTAAAGGCGAGGTAAAAATATGCCATATGATTCTTTAGTACTGCACGCATGTGTAGACCAATTGAATAAAGATATTGCAGGGGCCAAGGTCAATAAGATCCATCAGCCTGATGAACACACTATAATTCTGCGCTACAGGGGCCGGGAATCAGGGGGCAGGCTGCTGCTGTGCGCTCATCCCGATAACGGCCGTATTCACAGGACAGTAGCCGAAAAGGAAAATCCGGAGAAAGCACCTCTCTTTGCCATGGTATTGCGCAAATGGCTTGAAGGTTCCAGAATAGCAGGGATAAAAGCGACTGCCGGGGAAAGAGTGGCTAATATCACTTTTGAATCCCATAACGAACTGGGAGATATTATATATCTGCACCTGATCGTTGAGATAATGGGTAAGCACAGTAATATTATCCTGGTGGACGACAATGGTATAATCCTGGACGGCATCAGACGCTACGGCAGCCATCTTTCCCGTTATCGTGAGGTTTTGCCAGGCAGAAAATATGTCCCGCCGCCGCCCATGGATAAACTGCCCTTTTTGCCTGAAAATGCCGAGCAATTAGCCGAGGCGCTTTATTCTGCAAGCGATCTTTCCCTGGAAAAAGCCCTGGGCAGGCAGCTAAAGGGCATATCCCCTATTCTTGCCAGGGCAATCAGCAATCTGGCCGGGTTTGATCCGCATACCCCAACGGATACCCTGGGGGATTATGATATTCAGCAGATATACCGGCAGTTATCCGCAATAGATAAAATATCTGGATCAGGAGGCAGCCCGGCAGTGCTAATGGAGAATAACGCTCCTGCCGATTATTATCTTTTTATCCCCCCGGAATGGGAAAACAAGGATTGCCGATATTATGCCGATATAAATGAGGCAGTTGACGCCTGCTATATTTACCGGGAAGAGCAACAGCGGCTAAACCGGGAAAAACGTACCCTGGCTAAAGAGCTGAAGCATAATCAGCAAAGGCTGGAAAAGAAGATCCTGCTGGAAGAAGCCGATTTGGTTGACTGTCAGGCTGCGGAAGCTTTTAAAGAAGCGGCGGATTTGCTTACCGCCAATATGTATTACCTGCATAAGGGGATGACTCAGGCGGAGCTGCCTTCCTTTTCCGATCCGGAAAAAGAGATAACCGTTAAGCTGGATCCGGCAAAAACTCCTCAAGAAAATATCCAGCATTATTATAAAAAATACAGCAAGGCCAAAAATGCGTATCGCCTTATAGAAGAGCATCTTTCCGCCAACAGAAAAGAACTGGCTTATTTGCAGTCCATACAGCAATCTGCAGACGACAGCGAATCAATAAACGAGCTGGAGCTGATCACTAAGGAAGCCTGCGCTGCCGGATTCTCCAGGCCCCGCAGCCAAAACAGACGGTCGCCAAAAACTGCAGCGTCTCCTCTGGAGCCCAGACGTTATCTTTCCCGTGATGGTTTTGTTATCCTGGTAGGACGTAATAATAAACAGAATGATAAATTAAGTCTTAAACAGGCAAAGCCGGAAGATATCTGGCTGCATACCTGTAAAATACCGGGCAGTCATACAATTATAGTAAGCGAAGGCAAAACCGTGCCGGAAAGCACCATACTGGAGGCAGCATCTTACGCTGCCTGGTTCAGTAAGGCCAGAGAAAGCGGCAAGGCGCCGGTAGATTATACTTTTGCTGCCAATCTGAAAAAGCCCAATGGCGCTGTTCCCGGGTATGTAACGTATACCGGACAGACTACGGTTTATGTTGAACCAAAGCAGCCCTGTGTTTAAGTGTTTATGCTTTAAAAGGCTGGAATCTATATTCAAAAGCAGACTGGAATATCCAGTCTGCTTTTTTATTAATGCAGTATGGTATTGGAACGCCCCGCCGTTATGCCGGCAGAAAAGTTTAATCCATAGCAGCGTCGATACCCCGGGTGTAGGCAAATTTAATTGCTACAGTAACACTGCCGTCATCAGGGTGTTCACTGTTTTCCTGTATACCTATATGGTAGTATTGCAGTCTTCGCGAGGCAAGTTCAACTTCCAAAGATATTTCGTCCCCATCCTCCTGCAGGGAAACTATTTCCACAGCGCCGCTGCCATCATATTCTTCCGGCAGTTCACCGCCTGGCTTAGTGTTTTGCAGAATAATTTTTCCTTCAGCCAGCCCGGCTTTTATATACGGGAATATGCCGGGCATATTTTTCTGGGCGGGACGAAAAGTCAAATCAATGCCCCGGTCGGTAACGGTGACATCGGTAAGCATCGCGGATATATTGTATCCGGTTAAGGTCTCGGTTTCCAAAGGCAGATAATCATACTGCAGCTCCTTATTGAATTCAGTGCCGTTATAGGTGTAGAGCCAGCATTCAGGAAATCCCCGGTAGCCGTTTTTATTATCTGTCTGCGCGATCAGGGCCGAAAAATAATCGCCGGAAATAGCCTTATATTCCAGTGTGTCAAAGACCCTGGTTATCTTACGCAGCTCGCCGTTTTTGAACAGATAATAATACATATATCCGTCATTGATAAGGGCATAGTGCTTATCTATCTCCATTATTCTTCCGTTAACGATGCCGATATATGGCAAAAACTCAGTTATGCTGCTTTCGGAAAAATCACGTAAAAGCCTGGATTGCGCAGTAAGGATATCGCCTTCAACCACAACCGCCCGGAACATGGCATACTTGCTGGTTGTTCCCTCCTCGTCCCAGGAAAGTCCTATTACCGGCTCGCTGAGTCCTTTTTTAGACGTGTCGATGGGAACACCCTGATCCAGCAGACGTTTACCTCCGTGCGAGGGCTGCAGGTTAAACATATTGATTTCATCCCTTCCTCCTGCAATACCTCCGGCAGCCATGACAAAGCGGATTTTCTCGGTGCTGCCGGCAGAAAGGGTAAAACATTTTGTGCCTGCCAGCATATCCTTTATCTTTTCCGGGCTGTCATCTTCGGAACCGCTGGCAATGGTAATATAATCGGCTTTGACGCCGCTGTCGCTGTATACCTCATAGGCGTAGGAATAAGAAGCCTCCGCTGCTTCGGCTGATCGATCCAGCATTTCCAGGAGATCATTCAGCTTTTTGCGACTTTTTATACGATAAATATCAGTGTAGGCATTACCTTCCTCATCATAGCTTATACCTGTACGGTTAAATTCGCTGACAGTTGGAGCATAATCGTACCATACTCCATAATTATCAGCGTCAATGTACAAAACAACTCCGCAATCACTGAAACTGATCCTGTGGGTGGCACAGGAATAATACTTGCTGCCCTCTCTTACCGGGGATTTGCTGCAGGATACGGAAGAGAGCATACGTATTATTTTATCAACATCATCAGGGTTATCTATCCTGTAGGATTTCAGATCATCATACAGGGCGGCGCTGTTCTGATATATCACACCCTGGCTTTGCACAAGTATCCTGTTAAGATCATGACCGCCGGGCGATGACAGGGAAGGATGATGCTGACCGGCGATAAATAAGGTTATGATTATAACTGCAATTACGCATAACAGGCATATAATTTGATTTTTAAGTTTCATTTATTACTCCGCAATACTGTTTTTGGCAATCTTTAAAATGATTAAGCATAGTTATTATACTACCAAAAGGTCGTTGCAAACACAATAATGATAAACAATATTTTAATATCGGCAAGTCGGTGATATAATAATAAACAGGAGGGATCATGATGAAAATAGAAGACCGTTTTTTAAAATATGTAGCTTTTGATACCCAGTCTGCCGAAGAAAAAACTTTCATTCCCAGTACGGAAAAACAGACCAAATTGGCCAAGTATCTGGTTAAGGAGCTTAAGTCCCTGGGAGCCAGCCATGTACGGCTTGGAGAATGTTCGTATGTTTATGGGGAAATACCCGCCAATACCGGCAAAAAACTTCCTGTGCTGGGCTTTATAGCCCATATGGATACATCACCTGAAGTAAGCGACGAGAATGTTAAACCGGTTATTGTCCGCAATTATCAGGGTGGGGATATCCTTCTTAATAAAAAGGAAAATATTGTTTTTTCAGCCAAAGAATACCCGGAAGTGGAAAATCATAAAGGCGAAGATATTATTTTTACCGACGGCACTACTCTTTTAGGCGCAGATGATAAGGCCGGAGTTGCTGCTATAATGACTATGGCGGAATATTTGCTC
>CAKQQU010000071.1 GCA_934271085.1 uncultured Bacillota bacterium
GTCGACAACCGTGGGTGACCCAGGAATTGCAGAAACTGTTGTCCAGGAAAAGCCTCCGAAGAAAAAGCATAAAGGCATAGTAGCCATTATTATCGTTCTTGCACTTCTCGCAGGAGCAGGGTTCTTATATTCTAATGCCGCAACAGCCAACACTTATAATCAGTTTGTAGATTTGTATAATACTATGGCTGAAGGTGCTGGAAAAGCCGAAACTGCTAATATCCTTATATTGGATGTTTGGAAAAATAGCATCTGGAAAATTGCTGATGATGAAACCGATAAATTCACAAAGGAAAACGAAGGCAGCGGGCAGTTCTATGAGGACTTTAATGACGCACTGGCAAGCCTATACAGCGACCAAGACTTTATAGATAACCTTGCCGAAATATTTTCTCTGCAGACCGAAGCTGAAACTCTGATAAAAGACTTGACAAAGCATCCTAAAGCCTTCGATGAAGAATACTCAGATTTCAAGGACTGCTATAAACTGTTTGTGAAATTTACAAATATGTCTCTTACAGGAGAAGGTAGTCTGAATTCCTTTACGGACGATCACAATAAACTTGATGAGGAAATTGCAGATAAGCTGAATGAACTCGACATATATTTTGATTGAGTATTGAGTATATTGATGGGTGGCACTCGGCAAACAAAAAGGTATAAAAAAGAAACATTTTATTTTTTTATGCATCGGCATTATAATTTTAGCATTTGTGCTGATAGGTATTTTAGCCTCTGTTTATAATAATATCTGATATTTATAAAATAAATATCTCCCACCAATTATTTCAAAGCAGCCCCGCTGTATCATCATTGCTATTAATAAAAAAAGCCAGGGTCAAGGTTTTACACATTGACTCTGGCTTTGCTTTTGCCAACTGATACAGTTATTCTTAAAAAACTGCTTAACCTATCTGAATGAATAGGGCGAAATTAAAATTATTTTGTTATAATACCTACATATAGTGAACTATAAATAATTTGCTGCTACAAATAGAACCTGTTTCCCTGAAAAGTCGGGATGTGGGAGAACTGGCAATGAAAAAGACTGCAGGCTTTATTATAATACTCAATCTGCTTGGGGGATTACTGTGCGGCTGCACCAATACTCCTCATATATTTGATGTATTAGACGGCCCCGGTATGGTCAATACCAATGGCCCACTGGAGTATGCCTTGGCAGGAACATGGGAAAGTTCTGACGGCAAATACAAGATCGATATAGACAGCTATATGATAACCTTTTTTATGGATGGCGAACAGCTGCTTACTGATGACTTTTACTTTAATTTCAACGGTGACGATATTTCCGCCTATACCGAACTGGAGCTATATAATAATCAACTTACCCGCAATGGTACTGAAACGCTGGGATATATTGCTGATTTATTCTCTCAGGACGGTACTCTTACCGCCACGCTGGTATGGGCCGATAACAAACGGGAAGAAGTTCTTTTCAGTATTCACAGCGGTGTAGAAGAGTAGTGTTATTTTCGCTTTTTTATCAGCAATAAGCACTGGGCATTATGTATGCTATAACGCCGCAAACTGACCAGCGGCTTAAACAACTACTGAAAAACCGTAGGGAGGAAAGATATGCAAGTAACTTTTAATGAAATGCCAGCAAGCTTTGAACAGTTTTCCGCCATGTCCCAAATTGATCTTACGCATCCTGAGAACACCTGCGCCATGTTTCTTGTGGCATTAAACCTTTTTATTAAAAACAAGGATGCCGGTATAGCGGCATTAAACCTGCTGAGAGGGCCCCGGCCTTTGAGTAACTATGATATTCAGTTCACCCAGGACAGGCTGCGGGGCAAAACATATCTGCCTTTGGCTTATTATGATGGCGCAACCCCGGAAAACGGCTATAATCCTGCTTCTCCCTATACGCTGCAGGTTTTTTCTGATCCCCGGCCCCAGGATTGCGAAGCCGGTTATGTGCGCCTGTTTCTGAAAACTGCCGGCGCCGACTCGCCGCGCCCCATTAAACTCAGACAAAAAGGCGAAAACTGGTATCTGTGGGAATATTCCAGCATCCTTTCTGGAATTCGTATTCCTGCCAGCGAAGATCCCTGGGCCTAGATATACGGTTTTTTTGATATTCACGCATAACCTCCATTCTTCCGGAGATGCTAAAAATATACCGGAAGGGAGGATGATTATGAAAAAAGGCCATGAAAATAAAAAAACCGTCAAAGGGCCGCTGGAAATGGAAAACATAGCAGATGTGGCTTCCAGCAGCGAATGTACAGGGTTGATACCCACTGGCCCGGTCAATAACAGCGAATATGAATCATACCTTGATCTTTACAGCACCGCGATTTCTGATGCCAAAAAGAACAAGGATAAAGAATAAATAAGTACGGTCTCAATTTGTTACAAAGATCTTGAATTATATGTGAATTTCTGATTGACAATTTCCGCCAAACTGGTTTATAATAATTGCAAGTTAATTAATCTTTAAGTTGGTACTGTGATACCGACAAGATGAACATCGGGTACTTGTATCCAGGCATTATTTTGCTGTATTCATACCTTGTCGATATCAGTTCGGCGAGGTTTTTTTTATGGAATACCGCACAACATTAATGCAGGAAAAAAACATTTATTCAGCTATGAAGCGCATATCCTACGAGATCATCGAGCAAAACGGCGGCTGCGATAACCTGGTATTGCTGGGAATACGCAGAAGGGGAGTACCTTTGGCAAATATCATTGCAGCCAATATAAAGCTCATCGAAGGAGAAGATGTGCCGGTAGGGGAGCTGGATATCACCTTTTACCGGGACGATCTGGAACCAATAGAAATAGACCCTGTAGTGCACAAAAGCTATGTTGATTTTGATATTACCGGCAAGAATGTAATACTTGTTGATGATGTGCTGTATACTGGCCGTACCATCCGGGCCGCTATGGACGCGGTAATGGACCTTGGCCGTCCCCGCACTATCAAGGCTGCGGTATTGATAGATAGGGGACACAGGGAACTGCCAATCAAAGCCAATTATGTTGGGAAAAATGTTCCTACTGCGGAAAGGGAATTCATTTCGGTACAGCTTACAGAATTTGACGGTTGCAATAAAGTGGATCTGTATATCAAATAATTTGTTTTCAATGTTATGTTTATAGCATCACAGTTATATCACACAAACCATCAGGAGGTTATCTGTAATGAGCAACGAAAGCAAGAAAAAAGTAGTCATCGGTGAAGAGGCGGTTTATGACGCGCGCACCCTTGGCGGCGGCAAAATGTTTGTTCTGGGTTTCCAGCACATGTTCGCCATGTTTGGAGCAACCGTTCTGGTACCTATACTCACAGGTCTGAGCGTTTCCTCAACTCTGCTTTTTGCCGGTATCGGCACCCTGCTTTTCCATCTGCTGAGCAAGGGCAAAGTTCCGGCTTTTCTGGGTTCTTCTTTTGCCTTCCTTGCCGGATATATGACCATCGCCCCCAATAAAGAGCCGGAACTTCTCCCGTATGCCTGCTTTGCAGTGGCTGTCTCCGGCATACTTTATATTATCCTTTCCGCCTTGTTCAAGGCATTCGGGGCAAAAAAAGTAATGCGCTTTTTCCCGCCCATAGTTACCGGCCCTATCATCATAGCTATCGGACTTACCCTTTCTTCCAGCGCAATTACCAACTGCACCGCTAACTGGCTGGTTGCCATAGTTGCCATTTTAGTGGTAATTATCTGCAATATCTGGGGCAAAGGTATGGTAAAAATTATCCCCATCCTCCTGGGCGTGATCGTTTCCTATATTTTTGCTGCGATCATCGGTGAAGTAGATTTCTCTGCGGTTAAAGACGCTGCCTGGATCGGACTTCCTGTTCTGAAAGAAAATACCGTATTCTATCTGCTGGGTCATGAGGCTAATGTGGGCCTGCTGATCTCTGCCTGCATAACCATTGTCCCGCTGGCTCTCGCTACCATGGTCGAGCATATCGGTGATATGTGCGCCATCAGCTCTACCTGCAACAGAAACTATATAGCGGACCCCGGCCTGCACAGAACCCTTCTGGGAGACGGTTTGGCTACCATACTGGCATCACTCTTTGGCGCACCCGCTAATACTACATATGGCGAAAACACCGGTGTTCTGGCCCTTACCAGAGTTTATGACCCAAGAGTCATCCGCATAGCTGCAGTACTGGCTATAGTTTTCTCCTTCTGCCCCAAATTCTCCGCGCTCATTTCCACCATGCCCACAGCTACCATCGGCGGTATCTCACTGGTGCTTTACGGCATGATCTCGGCAGTAGGCGTCCGCAATGTGGTTGAAAACAAAGTGGACTTCACAAAGAGCCGCAATGTTATCATAGCCGCACTTATCCTGGTTCTGGCTATCGGCATCAAATACTTTAATGCTGCCGGATGCATCGTCATCCCCTGCGGCGAATTTTCCATCAGCCTTTCCGGACTGGCAGTTGCCGCAATCATCGGCATAGTACTCAATGCTGTTCTTCCCGGCAAGGATTATGAATTTGGTACAGATCTTCAGGGAGATACCTCGGTAAACTTTAAACTTTAATATTTCTGCAGATCAAAACAAAAAGCAGGAAAATTACCGTAAAATCTGGTATAGATAATAAGAAATATTTTGCAATCAGATAATAACAGGTAATAATCAGAAAAGAGGACAATTTATGGGTACTTTACATTTAGTCGATCATCCGATGATCCAGCATAAGCTTACAATTATGAGGGATAGAGATACCGACACCAAAGATTTCCGCGAACTGCTTAATGAGATCGCCCTGCTGCTTGGCTATGAAGTTACCAGGGATTTTCCGCTCATCGATAAAGAGATAGAAACGCCCCTGCAAAAAATGATAGGCAAAGAGATCTCCGGTAAAAAAGTGGCTATTGTGCCTATACTCCGTGCAGGTCTCGGTATGGTGG
>CAKQQU010000072.1 GCA_934271085.1 uncultured Bacillota bacterium
GTAGCTGACTTTACAGGAGATATTCTTAAATCTCTTATCGTACCATTTGCTTTATCTTGCACCATTAAAAAATTAGAACAAAAAGCAACCGTTACACACGAAACAGCAAGAATAGAGGAAATAAGTTGACCGCCTACCAGTCCCTCTATTATGCTTTCTGATAGTTTTAAAGAATTAGGTAAATTAGATGTAAAAATATCACGGTACACATTACCAAGAAAAGTCACATAAAGTACAAGCAATATGGCAGGCGTTATCAAAGAGGTAAAGAACATTCCCTTATCTTTGAAAAACAATTTGATATTTCTTTTGATAAGAGTGAAAGCCATACTCATTTTTCAGTACCTCCCACCAATGTTTTTCCTGTAACAGCAAGAAAAACATCATCCATTTTTCCTTTTGTTATTTCGTAATCATTAAATAACTGCGGATTGCGAATAATCAATTCAGTTGCAGCCTTTGTATTCGGGACAGAAAGACGATAACCGTTTCGTATTTGCTCATATTCTACATCAAGCGCTTTAATATCCGTTTCATCTACATCATAAATTGTGATGTAATCCCCAGTATAAATATTTTTTAATTCAAGCGGAGTACCCTCTGCAGATATTTTCCCATCATCAATGATTACAACATAATCGGCTTCCGCAGCTTCTTCCATATAATGCGTAGTTAAAAATACAGTCATATTTTCATCTTTGCGGAAAGTTGATATAATATTCCAAATAAGTCGGCGTGTTTGCGGATCAAGCCCTGTTGTCGGCTCATCAAGAATAAGGATTTTAGGATTATGAAACAAAGCCCTTGCAATATCAATTCTTCGGCGTTGCCCTCCTGATAATTTACCAACGGTGCGTTTCAATAAATTTTCAAAATCTAATATTTTCGCCAGATCCTCAAGTCGTTTCTTAAACTCTATTCCAGTAATGCCATATAAGGTGGCACGACTTTCCAAATTATCATAAACAGAAAGGGCAGAATCCAAGGCAGATGATTGAAAAACTACACCCAGTTCACGCTTAATAAAGTCCATATCCTTATCTAAATCGTGTTTATCAATAAAAACGCTTCCACTATCTTTGGATAGTTGTCCACACATAATATTAATCGTAGTTGACTTTCCTGCCCCATTGATACCAAGAAAAGCAAATAACTCCCCTTTTTTCACACGAAAACTCAAATCTTGAACGGCGTTTACACTTCCGAAACTTTTGTTAAGATTAGTGATTTGAATAATATTGCTCATTTGATTTCTCCCATTATTTTCATACCGATGTTTTAGTCCCTTGTACACATCGGTCAAAGCTCGGCTGGCAAGTTCTTCGTCCCAATCGTAGAAGTCGGTTGCAATCATCGACGCAATGCCGTGCGTGTATGCCCACATTTCGAGATAAAAGAGTTTAGCCGCTTCCTTTTCGCTATTTACCTGCTTGCAAATCAGCTCGATAAACGCATCCATTTATTCAGGATTTTCCTTGATGTTTTCCTGCGAACGATCACGCATATAGAACAGCTTAAATAGCTCTTTTTCTTCCTTTACAAAGCGAATATACGCCATTCTGCCTGCTTTATAAGGCACATACTTTCCTCTTGCTGTTTCTTCTTCACAGAAAGATTGATAAAGCTCATTCGCCGCACCGATAATTCCTTTTTACACATTCGCCATATTCTCAAAGTGGCTGAATATCGGGCGGGAAGTAGTGTCGAGCTGCTCACCGAGTGATCGTGCCGAAACAGCGGCAAAACCTTTCTTTCGTGTCAACTCAATTGCGGTATCAAGTACCTGTTCTTTTGTAAACATATAATTTCGGGGCATCACAAGAATCCTTTTCTTTAAAATACATGCGTAGCGTTACGTCAATCTTTTATTATGGCTCAAGTATGTGGAAAATGCAATAGGCTGCGCAAAAGAAGCACTAGCGGTTGCAAAACCTTCTGTATCTGCCTGTGCATTACCATTTGATCCTTTTCTACAAATGTCACGGGGCTTGGAGTAATAACCCCAAATAGCTGCCCGAAAGAAAAGCGGCAGAAGTTACGCCCTGCCGTTAAATCTCTACGCTTATACGATTTCCTTATCCACAATTTCCGTCACCCGTTTTCTAATGGTTGAAAAGCAACAATTCACCGGGAAGAATTAAGGTATCCGCTCTATCAAATCGGACATTGCCGCCGGAAAGCTGTCGGCAATGAGCATTCGGCTATTGTTGTCAGGACTCAGGTGGTATTTTAGTATGAAAACGCTCACACCGGAAGTGGTCAATAAGATTATCAAACGGATCGAAGTCAATAACAGCTAAAAAGTAAACGGTCACAAGCGGGTACACATTGACATTTATTTTACTGGAGCCGGACTTGTAGATCTTGCGGCGGTCAAAGAAATGTGTGCCATTGCGGCAGCGGCGAAAAAGTGAACCACGCCGAAACGAGAAAAGGCCGCCGCCTCCATAGCGGAGATTGCGACCATTCTCTAATAAGAAAATACATCAAGCCTGGGTTTTACTTGTTTTTTTCGATATAATCGCAAATATCCGCAACAGTTTTCATTTCAGAGGCGTCCTCTATGGTTATACCGAACTCATCTTCCAGCGAAAGCATGATCTCGACCATATAAAGGGAATCCACTTCCATATCGTCAAAAGAACTATCAGGCTTGATTTCGCTGCGATCAATATCCAGCTTTTCTGCAATAATATCTGCTACCTTATCGAATACCATTTAACTACAACTCCTTTTATTGATTTTGGTATATTTGATCTATTTATCAAAAAGCATTTCAGCATATATTCTGTTTATGGCATTTATATATGCCAGGATACTGGACATAATGACGTCTGTGCTTATCCCTCTGCCAAGATATACGCCGTCCTTATACCTGACTCGGACAGTGACCTCACCCAAAGCGTCGGCTCCTTCGGTAACAGCTTTAATATTATAGCTTTCCAAGGATATATCAAGATTCAGCATTTCTGTTATTGCCTTATAGGCAGCATCTACCGGACCGCTGGCAATGGCTGCCATTTGCAGGGACTGGCCTCCCCTGCTGAGGCATACCGTTGCCGTTGAGCTAACATTGCTGGAAGAAAGTATCTGATAATTTATCAGCTCCACGGTTGGTTGGACTTCTCTCACCCTGCCTTCGACAATAGCCATAATATCCCGCAAAGTTACTTCTTTTTTGCGGTCGGCTACCAGTTTAAATTTTTCAAATGCATCTTTTGCCTCTGCTTCTGTAAGATGAATCCCCTGCTCGGCCAGAATTTCCCTGAATGCGTGGCTGCCTGATAATTTCCCCAATACCAGCGGTTTTACATCATAGCGTCCTATGCTTTCCGGGGTCATTATTTCATATGTTCCCCTGTCGTTCATAACTCCGTGCTGATGGATGCCGCTTTGATGACGAAAAGCATTATCGCCTACCACGGGCTTTCCCGGTGCAATATCCAGGCCTGTATAATTACTGACTAGTCGGCTGAGCCGGTAAATATGACTGGTATCAACGGAAGTATCAGCATTGTAGTATTCCGAACGTGTTTTAAGGGCCATAACTATCTCATCCAGCGGAGCGTTGCCGGCCCGTTCGCCTATGCCGTTGACAGTCACTTCTACCTGATCTGCGCCTGCATTGATGCCGGCCAGGCTGTTGGCAACTGCCATGCCCAGATCATTATGACAATGCACGGAAAGGCGGGCATTGGCTATATTGGCTACATGCTCCCGTACATAGGTAATAATGGCTGCGTATTCCTGAGGCGTAGTGTAACCGACTGTATCCGGCAAATTTATAACTGTGGCGCCTGCGGCAATGACTTTTTCCACCACCCGGCACAAAAAATCAAGGTCGGAACGGGTGGCGTCCTCTGCGGAAAATTCAACGTCAGGGCAATAGTACTTTGCGAATTTTACAGCCTTGACTGCATTTTCCAGGACTTCATCCGCGCTCATTTTTAACTTGTACATCATATGACGTTCGGATGTAGCTATAAAAACATGCAGCAAAGGCGCTTCTGCAAAACGCAAAGCTTCCCAGGCCCTTTGAATATCCGCAGTAACAGTACGGCAAAGACCAGCTATACATAAGCCGCTGGTCTCCTTGGCAATAGCTTTTACAGCATTAAAATCGCCGGTGGACGCAGCAGGAAACCCAGCCTCAATGGTATCTACTCCCAAAGAGGCCAGCTCTTTTGCTATTTCAATTTTTTCGCGAATATTCAGATTTACGCCGGGCGTCTGCTCGCCATCGCGTAAAGTCGTATCCAGAACAGCTATTTTCCGCATAGCATCTCCATTTTTCACAGTCTGTATAGTTTGTTATCTGTTATTGCGGCTGCCGGGTTTTATGACCGGTATTTTGCCCTCTTTGCACAAAGGGCACTCTTTGGGATCAAAACTTTCTATTTCCAGAGAAATCAGCGAGCGCAGAGGAACTCCGAAATCGATTTTTCCTGCGCTGCGGTCGACCCATACTCCGGCGCCAACCACAGAGGCGCCCTTTTCGCGCATCAGGTCAATTACTTCCCTGACCGAACCTCCGGTGGTAATAACATCTTCCACCACCAGGACCTTATCATCAGCGGAAACATTGAAACCGCGGCGCAAGGACATAATCCCGTTTTCCCGCTCGGTAAAAATGGATCTTACACCCAAGGCCCGGGCAACTTCATAGGCGATGATGATCGCCCCTGTA
>CAKQQU010000073.1 GCA_934271085.1 uncultured Bacillota bacterium
TTATTCTGTTTTATCTTTGTCATAAGTCTTGAAGAAAACCCGAACTCTCTGCATATGATTTTTTTAATTGGGATATATATTTTTACTTATCCAGGCCAAACGCGGTATGGAGAGCCAAAACAGCCTCATTTATCTGCATTTCATCAACAATACAGGATATCTTGATCTCAGAGGTAGAGATCATGCCTATATTTGCGCCGATATCAGATAATACTTTAAACATTGTAGCAGCAACTCCGGGATGGGAGATCATACCCGCGCCTACTACGGATACCTTGGCTATTGTATCTACAATGGTAAAATTCTCTGCAGGAAAGAGGCGTATAAGCTCGCTGAGAACCCGCTCCACCTTATTGCGTTCATCCCTGCCGCAGGTAAAAGAGATATCCTGACGCAGGTCCCGGCTGCCGCTTTGAATAATCATATCCACATTAACGTTTTCCTCAGCCAACCGGCCAAATATCTCGCTGGCTACGCCGGGCCGGTCGGGAACGCCGAAAACGGTTGCCTTCAGTACATTAAGGTCATGGGCAACTCCGCATACCATCAAATCCTTTTCCAGATCCTTGTTCATAATAGCATCCTCCTTGACTATGGTACCCTCGCTATGGTTAAAGCTGGAACGGACATGCAGTCTGACATTATACAGCTTGGCCAGTTCCACAGAACGGGGCTGCAGAACAAGTGCGCCCATAGCAGCCATTTCCAGCATCTCGTCATAAGATATTTCCGGCATTTTCCAGGCAGTTTTTACAATGCGGGGATCTGCGGTAAAAACACCATCCACATCGGTGAATATCTCGCATACATCCGCATTAAGAGCTACCGCCAGGGCAACTGCCGAGGTATCGGATCCGCCCCGGCCCAGGGTATTGACCTCTCCGTTATCATCCACACCCTGAAATCCGGCTACTACAACGATTTTTCCTGCGTCCAGTTCTTTCTTTACTCGCTGATTATCTATGCTGAGTATTTTGGCCTTGGAAAAAGTTCCGTCGGTATGGAAACCGGCCTGACGGCCAGTAAGGGATATGGCAGGATATCCCATGGCATTTAAGGTCATTGCCAGCATGGATATGGATATCTGTTCGCCAGTGGAAAGCAGCATATCCAGCTCTCTGGCACCGGGAGAAGTATTGACTTTACGGGAAAGCTCGATCAGATCATCGGTAGTATCACCCATGGCGGAAACCACCACCACTACCTGATTACCTGCGTCATAAGTCTCGGCAACACGGCTGGCAACCCTTTTTAATCTCTCCGGATTCCCAACAGAGCTTCCGCCGAATTTTTCAACAACTATCATTGCATTTTCCTCCAATATATATCAACCGGCAAGACAAGCAGTCAATCAATAACTACTGTACCTTCATTGTCCATAGGCAAAGTCAGTATACGGGAATCCACGCCGTTATGAGCGAACGCTTCCTGCATGGCTCCGGCAATATTATCCAGCAGAATATCGTCATCCTCCGTAAAACTGATCATGGTGGGGCCGGATCCGGAAATGACACAGCCAATGGCTCCTGCAGCTACAGCGGCCTCCACCACATCTTCCGCCCCGGAAATAAGGGGAAAGCGATAAGGCTGATGCAGTCTGTCATTGAGCATGGACCCGAACCCGGAAATATCTCCCTGCTGCAGCGAAAGAGCCATATATGCAGCATGCCCCAGATTATATACCGCATCGCTGAAAGCTACTTCCTTGGGTATGGCGGCCCTGGCCTTTTTGGTAGATACCTGAAAATCAGGTACAGCCAGCACAGCCTTAAGGGTATCCGGCAACTCAACCCTGGCCGTATAGCGGCGGGAGTTCTCCTCGGCGCTTACGGTAAAACCTCCGTAGATGGCAGGGGTAACATTATCGGGATGTCCCTCTATGGAAACCGCCAGATCCAGCATATCCTGGAGAGAAAGGGGTTTGCCCATCAATTCATTGGCAGCGAAAATACCGCCGATAATAGCAGCAGAACTGCTTCCCATACCCCTGGATAGCGGTATATTATTCTCGCACACAAAGGCAAGGGGCGGCATTATCCGCTGAGCCTTATCATAAGCAGCGGCAGCAGCGGCAACAACAAGATTATTACCGGCAAGGGAAAGGAATTTTTCCCCCTGTCCGATTATCTTAACGCTAAAAGCCGCGGCTTTGGTAACAGTTACATAATTATAGTATCCCAGGGACATACCAAATGTGTCGAATCCGCAACCCAAATTAGCAGTGGTGGCGGGAATACGAATCTTAACCATTGATTATCCTCTAATTATCTTCATCTTCCACACGGATATAATTGCTCTCGCCGCAAACGCAGTCCAACCCATTGATGGAACTTAAGGCAGCCATCATATCGGCATGGCGCACTTTGTGGGTGATTATAACGATCTCGGCTTTATCACCATCCAAACGCCTCTTCTGCATGATGGCATCCAGGCTGATGCCATGCTTTGCCAGAATAGTGGAAAGCTCGGCCACAACACCAACTTTATCATGAACGGCAATGCGGATGAAGTATTTGCTTGCTATCTCATCCATAGGCATAACCGGTAAGCTGAGATGGCAGGTGCAGCCCCAACGGGCTTTGCAATTATGTACAATGTTACGGGCAGCCTGAATAATATCGCCAACAATGGCGCTGCCGGTAGGCAGAGCGCCTGCCCCGCGGCCATAAAACATGGTTTTTTCCACAGCGTTGCCTTCTATAAATACGGCGTTATAGGAATCGCGAACAGATGCCAGGGGATGGGTCTGAGGTATAAGCAAAGGATGGACCCTGGCCTCAACAGCGCTTTCGGGATCATTGATATCGTGACGAGCTATACCGACCATTTTGATCACATAACCAAATTCTTTGGCATAATTAATATCCCAACTGGTGATCCTGGTTATCCCCTCGCAGGCCACCATATCAAAGGTAACGCGGCTATTGAAAGCAATAGATGAAAGAATAGCCACCTTACGGGCTGCGTCATAGCCCTCTACATCAGAGGTGGGATCAGCTTCCGCATAGCCCAGTCTCTGGGCTTCCGCAAGGGCGTCGGCAAAATCCGCGCCTGTTTCAGTCATTTTGGAAAGGATATAATTGGTCGTGCCGTTCATGATGCCCATAATGCTCATGATCTTATTGCCGGCAAGACCTTCCTTAACTGCCTGGACTACGGGGATCGCTCCGCATACGGAGGCCTCAAAGAACAGATCGGTCTGTTTTTCTCCGGCAATAGCCAGCAGTTCGCCGCCATAAAGAGCCATCAGGTCTTTATTTGCAGTAACAACGCTTTTACCGGCTTTCAGAGCCTCGGCAATAACAGTACGCGCAAAGGTAGTGCCGCCTACGGTCTCAACAATAATATCTATATCAGGATCATTGATAAGCTCCTGCCAGTCAGATGTCAGTCTAGTATCCTGCAATCCTATCCTGTCCAGAAAATCCCTGGATTTTTCCACAGCAATATCAGCCACAGCAGCCAGACGGATAGGAATGGCGCGGGTTTGGATAGGTTCCGCATTCATAGCCAGTACTGTTGCCGTACCGCCGCCGACTGTACCCAGTCCGATAATACCAACCCTGATCTGTGTTCTGTCAGATGCCATCTTTTACACTCCTTTTCTGCATTACAGCATATAGTTATTCTAGTATATCAGGAATTCGTCAATATAGCAAGAAAAAGGTGCAAAACTTCATATTTATATAGCAATAGCAGTAATACAAAAAAACAGCTAAATCCGGTTTAGCTGTTTTTAGCGTATCGGCGTTTCCACAAAACTACCGTTCCGCCACTGCCAGACACAGCCGAATCCCAAAAAGCGCAGCCGTTCCAGCATATCGTCAAACATATAGCCAACAGCCTCTGTCCTGTGGGCATCAGCGGAAAGGGCTATTCTGCCGCCCCTGTTCAGCAAATCCTTAAGCAAAAAATCCGCCGGATATGGTTCGCGCCGGAACCCCCGGTACATACCGCCGGTATTCAACTCCAGTATCATCTCCTGATCCAGGCATACCTCCAGGGCTTCCAGGGCATAGCTGCGGTAACGTCTGCTGTCTTCGTCAAAAAAATGACCGGCATCATTGTTTTTTACCAAAAGGTCAAAATGAGCCACCAAATCCGGATGATATTTAAGCACGTTTTCCGCTACCTGCTGATAATACAGGCGGCAGAAACCATAACCATCGCCGTGGAAAATATCTGCGATACAATGCCGGTTTTCCTGCTCAGTACCGTCAATGGCATAGTAAGGGCCTCCCGGCTGATGAAAATAATGAACAGCTCCCAGAATATAATCATAGCTTTCGGGATTAGTTACCGGAGCCAGATAATCCTGTTCCACACCGCAATAAATGCGCATTTTACCATTATAAACCTGTTTAAGCAGGTTTATCTCCTTGATATAGCCGGACACATCCCTGACAGAGCAGGGTAAATCAAAATCGGCGTGGCTATGGCCGGAAAACCCGAAATCACTAAAACCTTTTTCATAAGCAGCTTTTGCCATTTCCCGGGGAGAACAGCAGCCGTCGCAAAAACTGCTGTGATTATGCAGATCAGCGGTAATCAACATTATTTCATGGTCTCCTGTTTTACTTTATGGTCTATGACATGACGGCCTGCCAGCTCCTGCCGGATCTCCTCGGGTGTTATTCCCATTTCTGCCATCAGCACCAG
>CAKQQU010000074.1 GCA_934271085.1 uncultured Bacillota bacterium
TAAAAAATAAAACAAAATTCATAAACTTCTGCCAGAGGTAAAAAAATGAAAGACCTTGTGCTGTTATACGATAATTGCTGTATTTATGAAATAGTGACCCTTAATTATTTTTTGGAATACACCAAAAGCAATATATTGTTCTGCTCCCCCCACGGCAGCACAGTAAGATCCATGGAAGGTTATTCCCTGAATGTGGATCTTCCTCTGGAAAGAGTGGATCTGGCCAATGTAAGAAGTTTTATCATACCCGGGGGTAAAATAGCGGAGATTGATAATGACCAGGTACGGGGTGTTATCCGCAGCCTTTTTGATGAAAAAACGCTGATCGCCGCTATCTGCGCTGGCGTAGATATTCTGGAAAAAGCCGGAATATTGCAGGGCAAACGCTCCACCCGCTGCCCCCAATATGATTGCGTAAGAGACGGCAATATAATAACCGCGCGGGCCAATGCCTATGTGGACTTCGCGATCGAGGTAGCTAAAGCTCTCCATCTTTTCAGTAATGAAGCGGACCTGCAGGAGACCATAGCTTTTTGGAAAGAACATAAACGGGCTCAATGACCGGGCCCGGGCGGATAGCAGCAGCCGGGATGCCATCCTATAAAAACAGGCTGTTTGCTTCCAGAAATGCCAGCAGAGCCTTGCCCGCAGCCAGCGGCATATTATGCGGCATATTATAAGGAGCAAAAACAGCAAAACCGGGGAGGATACTTTGATCCATCCCCGGTTTAATTTTAGACATTTTTCTGCAGCAAAAGAGTTAATAATTAATACATCAGGCAATATCCCAATTACCGGCGCATCATAGGCAATGATGCTAGGCTGCCGGATGGGGCAAAAACCCACCGGCCGTTACCAGCAGATCGGCCTTAATATCATGCTTCTCACAGGGAATATTGCTTTTTAGCTGGCAAAGGCGTACCGGCGCCAGCCGCAGGGCAGTACTTTCCATAAGAAAACGGTCATAATAACCGCCGCCCTTTCCCAGCCGGGCAAAGGAGCGGAGATCGAAAGCCAGGCCGGGTAGAATCACCAGGTCAAGCAATTTTACAGAGATAGATTCGCTATCAGGCGGCGGCTCGCCGATGCCAAAACTGCCGGGACGCAGCAGCTCCAGGCTTTCAAGGCGGCGTGCTTCCATGGCGCCGGCCCCGGTAATAAGGGGCACATAAAGCTCCCTGCCCTGGAAAATAGCCCTTTTAATCAACGGCATAACATCCAGCTCTCTGCCGCAGGGCACATAGCAAAATATTTTTTGCGCCTGCTTCCAGTAGCTGCTTTTCAGAACATGGCTGCAGATTATATTATCTTCGGCAGCCAGGGCTTTCGTATCACAAATTTTAAGCTGCTCGCGGATAGCGGCCCGCATAGCGGACTTTGCGGCTTTTAGGTCGCTGATCTTTTCATCCATGTTTATTCCCTCAGCAAAGGCATACTCATGCAGCGCGGACCGCCCCTGCCCCTTACCAGTTCGCTGCCTTCGATCTCCAAAGTCTCAATGCCGGCCGCCCGCAGGCAGCGGTTCGTATTGGTATTACGGTTATAAACAATAACTCTGCCAGGGGCTACGCACAGGGTATTGGTGGCATCGTTCCACTGTTCCCGGGCAGCCAGACGGGAATCGCCGCCGGCTGTGAATATGAAGCGGATGTCATTGATATGCAGAACCCGGGAAAGAGCCGTCCGCAGATCTTCATGGGGAATAAAGCTCAGATGGCCATGCTCGTCATTACGCTGCATCTCCACTACTGTGCATCCTTCCATAACCTTTTTGTAAATAACGAAGGTATCCGGGGAAACCATAGTCATCACCGTATCCAGATGCATGAAAGCCCGCTCTTCGGGAAGATGAATGGCCAGCACGCTTTCAAAACCGGTATGCATATTGAGTATCTGCCTGGCTACATATTCCACCGAATGCAAATTGGTACGCTGGGAAATTCCGATAGCTACCGCTTTGCTGGAAAGGATAAGAATATCGCCGCCTTCTATAGGCATTTTATTGCGGTCGCTGTTGTAAAGCAGCGTGGTCCCGGTAAAACAGGGATGGTAGCGCAATATATAATTCATCAGCACGCCTTCTCTGCGGCGGGCGGGCCTGTTCATACAGCAGGATATCATACCGTTACCGCAGGCAGCCGCAGAATCCCTGGCAAAGTAAAGATTGGGCAAAGGATGAATAAGATGTCCTTTTTCCAGGGGCAGATAATCAGCCAGGCTTTCATTACGTATCTGCATATCCCGGGAATAAATGCCGCAGATAGCATAGGCTGTTTTTAATTCCGGACGGCTGGTAAGAAAGATCTCCTTAAAGCGGCGGCTTTCCTGCCTATCCCGGTGCAGGTCTGTTTCAATCAGCTCATCAACAAATTTTTCCGCTACTTCGGGTACGGAAAAGATATCCCGCAGGAAATCTTCCATATAAAAGACTTCCGCACCTTCACTGCGCAGAAGGGCGGCAAAAGCATCATGCTCTTCCTGCATACGCTCCAGCCAGGGGATCTCGTCAAATAACATTTCTTCCATCTGATTGGGAACAAAATGCTCCAACTCAAAACCGGGGCGATGCAGCAATACTCTTTTCAGGCGGCCGGTCTCACTTTTCACACTTACATAGGGGACCACGCGCAAGCCTCCTTCCGGGCTGGGCCCAACATATGCCGCCCTCAGGCGGTCTGGCTTTGACTATTGTTTAAATAATACCATAGGAGCTGTCATTTTACAATAATAATGGGAAGATTCTGAATATTAGAAAAACCACAACATCCTCCCTCAAAAGACAAAATCTTGCAAACTTAAAGTATTATCAGCTGATAAATTTGCAAAGTTTATCGAGAAATAGCCAAAAGCAGAAAAAATACAGCCACCCCAGCAAATATTTTTTTTGATATTCCTTATTTTAATTACACTTTAGCAAAGATTACCACTCCCCGCCTTAAACAGCAACCCCCCCCCCGCGTGCCCGGGAACCAGAGCAGCAAGGAGATGCGGTCAGAAACATAAGCAGGGATCCGGCCCTTTAAGGGCCGCTCCAGAGTAACGGGGATGAAATACAGCGCCAGCAGGCGATGCAAGGGGACAGCAGGCAACGGCGAATACCATTATGCCGGATTGATAAATCAATAGATAGGAAAAACAGACAGCTTGCAGGTCAGCATCGCCCCGTCGCAAGCATAGGCGGCCGGGGGCTTCAGCATATATACCCATATCCGCAGCATTCTATAATGCAGGGCTGTTTCCTTATCATCCACCAGAGTATGGCAAAGCAGCAGGGCTACCACTGCCTCCCAGCTCAGATTATTATGCTCATCATTAAGCCGTTCCAGGGTAAAAGTTTGCCCACGCAGCTTTTGACGGGAGGAAGCAAGATTCATTTTCCGTTCAGTCAGCTCGTCCTGATGACCGCTGGTTTGCCGCTGCTCGTCCTGATGACCGCTGATTTGCCGCTGCAGCTCCGCAAGATCTTCCGAAACAGCGCAAATACTATCCTCTATTTGCTTTTTGGCCTCATAATTACGGCTGCAATCGGACTGCAGTTCAGCCAGAAAAGAGCAGAGTCAGTGCTGCCAGCACACTGCCACTGATCTCCTGCCCGATTTTTTATGGCATTTCTCCTTTGCCTCATTGCGATTTCTCCGGCTGCTAGCTGTATATACATTTTATTGATTTATAGGGCTGCCCAAAAATCAAACATAAACCTCAATACACGGCACCCTCAATACACGGCGCAACAATTACTTGATACTACCGCAAGCGGGCAAAACAGGCTAACGGCCGGACCAGCGAGCCTGTCCCTCTACGCGCATTACACGCATTACAGTGTTGCCAGTAGCCCTGTCTATAGTCAATCAGGCTCGTCTCCCGGCATAAGCCGCAGATCTGGACAAGTTTATCAGCCGGCAACCAAAAAATCTGCGCGGGAAAAATTCCAACTGCACTGACGGACTTGTTCCGTTACAGGACATACGGACTTGTTCCGTTACAGGACATAAAAAATGGGAGCCGCGCTCATGTGCAGCTCCGCAAAATTAATCCCGGCGGCGCCCTATTCTACCAGGGACCGGCGTCCCAAGTACCTTCGGCGCGGGAGAGCTTAACTTCTGTGTT
>CAKQQU010000075.1 GCA_934271085.1 uncultured Bacillota bacterium
AAGCTAAAATAAGGCGAAAATACAAATAAAAATCCCTGCCAGGCGGTAAAATCATACCGTTTAGCAGGGATTTTATTTTTGGTGAGTCATCGGGGATTCGAACCCCGGACACCCTGATTAAAAGTCAGGTGCTCTACCGACTGAGCTAATGACTCATATGAATTTGGCTGGGGTGGCAGGGTTCGAACCTGCGAATGACGGAGTCAAAGTCCGTTGCCTTACCTCTTGGCTACACCCCATTATAATATTAACGGCAGCTTGCCCGAGGTTTTACATCACCGGTAAAAGCCGCCTGAACGGCTTTTACCAGCGAGATCAGCCTTTGGGGTGGATGAAGGGGATCGAACCCTCGGGTGCCGGAGCCACAATCCGGTGCGTTAACCGCTTCGCCACATCCACCACGCGCAACAAATATGGTATCAAATAGGAACATATTTGTCAAGAAGAATTTTATTTGAGTGAATTTGACGAAACAAGAACCCCGCCCGTAGGCGGGGTTCCATAGTTTGGAGGCGCCATCCAGATTTGAACTGGAGGTGAAGGATTTGCAGTCCTCTGCCTTACCACTTGGCTATGGCGCCATAACTTGCGCAAGATAGATATTAACATATATCAAAAAAAAAATCAAGTAAAAAATAGGCATTTCTTAAAATATCATAACTGATCATATAAGACAATTTTTTTAAACTGTATTTATTAAATTTACAAAAAACCCAAAAATTTTTCTGTTATTAGATAAAGGTTTATGATAAAATGTAGTGTAAATTATTTTTTCATTAATGAAAGGAGCCCCTGTGATCAAAAACATTCTGGTTCTCCACGCCAGCCCCCGAAGTGAAGGCAACAGTCGGGCTCTAGCAGAAATGTTTATGGCAGGCGCTGAAGCTGCCGGGCATCAGGTTCGCTGCATCAATATAGGCAAAGCCGATATAAAGCCCTGCATTGCCTGCGATCATTGCCGCAACAATGCCAACAACTGCCTTTATCAGGACGATATGCAAGAGCTTTATCCTGCCATAAAAGGTTCTGATTGCGTGGTTTTTGCCGCCCCTCTTTATTTTTATGGATTGCCGGCGCAGCTAAAGGCAGTGCTGGACAGGTTTTACGCTTTTGGTCCTGATTACAGCTTTCTTCAGGGCAAAGACTGCGTTCTCCTGATGACTGCGGCTGATACCAGCAAAAATTGCTTTGACGGTGCAGTCAAAAATTATCAACTGGCGTTAATAAACTATCTGGGATGGCATGATAAAGGCATGCTTCTGGTAGGGGGCGTAAATGCTGCAGGAGCTATCAAAGATAATCCTGCCCTGGCAGAAGCCTACAGACTAGGTTATAATATTTGATGGCTAAACAACTTCTAAAGACATTTCTCATCTTTTTCAAGGTGGGTATCACTACCTTTGGCGGAGGTTATGCTATACTGCCCATACTTCAGGCTGAATTGGTGGATAAACGCCACTGGCTCAGCGAAGAGAGGCTGACTGATCTTTACGCCACAGCTCAATGTGAGCCCGGGCCTATCGCCATTAATGTTTCCGTACTGATAGCTACCGAGCACAGCGGCAGACTAGCCGGTATAGCGGCGTCTTTAGGGGTCAGTATGCCCTCCTTTGCGGTAATTCTGCTTATTGCCTCACTGTTGGATAATTTCCGGGATATCACCCAGGTTCAGCAGGCTCTGGCAGGCGTAAAGGTATCCGTAGCTGCCTTGGTGGTCTATCTGACTTATAAAATGATACGCAGCAATGTTAAAAGCTGGTTTGCCGCAGCAGTTTTCCTGATCTCTTCGGCCATGCTGATACTTAATGTAAGCAGCGCGGTCATGATAATTATCGGCAGCGCTGTTCTGGGAATCATCTATTTTCTTATCCGCAGAGGCAGGAGGGAAAAAGCATGATCTATCTGCAGCTTTTCTGGGAATACTTCAAGATCAGCATCGTCTCCTTCGGCGGGATGGCCTCCATACCTTTTCTTTTTGATCTTTCCCGCAGATACGGTTGGTTCACCATAAGTGAACTTTCGGATATGATAGCTATTTCCGAATCCACTCCCGGCCCCATAGCTATCAATATGGCTACCTTTTCCGGGTTTCAAACAGCCGGCATACTTGGTTCCGTAGCAGCTACCATCGGCCTTATGGCGCCGCCAACCATTATTTCCCTGATAGTTGGCAAAGCCCTGCAGAACTGGGAAGGCAATAAATACCTGCAGGCGGCCTTTACCGGTCTGCGGCCGGCCACCGCAGGCCTGCTGGCAGCAGCAGGCGTATCTTTGGTGCTGCTTGCCGTATTCGGTACCGATACCATAGGCGCCGGTATGGAGCTTAATCTTAAATCCCTGATCTTTTTTCTGATACTGCTGCCTTTGATCTTTCGTTTTCCCAAGCATCCGTTGGTTTTCATAGCTTTAGGTGCTGTAGTGGGCATAGTTTTCCGTTTTCAGTAATTCCCCGTCTCACGACGGTGAATATATTATCGCATTTATTTTTATCATTCGTATTATTAACAAAGGAGTTTGGTTTTATGGATCTGTTTAGCAAACTTAAACTGCCCCAATTGGCCGAGGAAATCCGTGCTGCCGGCGTGTATCCCTATTTTCACGAGCTGCAAAGCCGCCAGGACACTGAAGTCATCATGGAAGGTAAACGCAGGATTATGCTGGGAAGCAATAACTATCTGGGCCTAACCGTCCACCCTGATGTTATTGCCGCAGGCAAAAAGGCATTGGACGAATACGGTGCAGGCTGTTCCGGATCACGTTTTCTCAACGGCACTCTGGATCTTCATATCCGCCTGGAAGAAGAACTGGCAGATTTTGTAGGCAAAGAGGCTGCAATGACCGTTTCCACCGGTTTTCAGACTAATCTGGCTGCTATTTCCGCACTGGTAGGACCTCATGATTACGCTATCTGCGATATGGAAAACCATGCCAGCATATACGATGGCTGCAAACTCAGTTTCGGCAAAATGCTGCGGTTTAAACATAGCGATATGGAAGACCTGGAGCGCAAACTGCAAAAGGTACCGGAAACCGCAGGCGCCCTTATCATTACTGATGGTGTTTTTTCCATGAGCGGCGATATTGCCAAGCTGCCCCAGATCGTAGCGCTGGCCAAAAAATATAATGCCCGGGTCATGGTAGATGATGCTCACGGTTTTGGCGTACTGGGCAACGGCGGCCGCGGAACTGCCGATCATTTTGGTCTTACAGATCAGGTAGATATAATAATGAGTACTTTTTCCAAATCCCTGGCTTCCCTGGGCGGTTTTATTGCTGCTTCTGCGGATATCATCGACTACCTGCATCATACTGCCCGTCCCTTTATTTTCTCCGCTTCCATACCCCCCACCTGCGCTGCGGCCAGTCTGGCTGCGCTGCATATAATCAAAGAACATCCTGAGCTGCCTCAGCATCTCAGGGACCTTACCAAATATATGCAGGATGGCCTGAAGCAGCGGGGCGTACCTATCAAGGAAAGCGAAGTCCCGATCATTCCCATATATACTTATGACGCTATGCGCACTCTGCAGCTTAACCGGCGCATCTATGAGGAAGGCGTTTATGTCAACTGCGTACTGCCCCCTGCCACCACCCCAGACGCCTGCCTGCTGCGCACCAGCCTTATGGCCAGCCACACTACCCAGTTGCTGGACGAGGCTATGGATATCATCGCCCGCTGCGTCGCCGAAATAAAATAGTGGTTCAAAGCCTCCCTGGGGAGGCTTTACTTTTAAAAAGAGGTCTGAATATGAAAAAAACAGCAGTTATCACCGGCGGCAGTTCCGGTATAGGCAAAGAAACCTGCAGATTGTTCAGTGAAAAAGGCTGGCAGGTATACGAGCTTTCCCGCAGCGGCAAAGATAAGGATAATATCCGGCATATAAACTGCGATCTGACCCAAAGCCAACAGATCAGCGAAGCTTTTTCCCTGATAGCAGAAGAATGTGACGGCATAGACCTGCTGGTAAACAATGCAGGTATTGGCGTATCCGGAGCCAGCGAGCTGCTGGATGAGGCAGAAGTACGCAGATTACTGGATATCGACCTGCTGGCGCCATGGCTTTGCAGCAAAGCAGCTTTGCCCCTGCTGCGTCCCAAAA
>CAKQQU010000076.1 GCA_934271085.1 uncultured Bacillota bacterium
CGCGAAAGACTGTTAAAATGGTACCTTCTACCGGCTTCATAACAGATTTATAAGAAAGATCGACGCCCTTCTGCATGGCAGCAGCCAGTTCCAGCGCATCGCAGTCTTTTTTATCTGCCAAGGCAAGAGAAATACCCCTGAATATCTGGGAAAGAATGACGCCGCTGTTGCCCCTTGCTCCCATCAGGGCGCCCAGGGCAAAATCGCCGGCCACATTGCCTACGCCGGCAGCTATACTTTCCTGGGAGATCTTTTTCACAGCGGAGCTGACAGTCAGGGACATATTGATTCCGGTATCGCCATCCGGCACAGGGAATACGTTCAAAGCATCAATATCAGATTTGTGTGCTCCAAGGTATTCGCTGCCCGCATATAAAAAGGAGCTGACCAAAGTTGCGTCTACCCGGTTTATATTTGAAGACATTATGAACCTCCGTGACTAATCGACAACACGCACACCTTGTACGAACACTTCGACCTGATCAACAGTGAGCCCGGTGTGTTTTTCTACGATATATTTAACGTTATCTATTATATTTGTAGCAATGGTAGATATACGGGTTCCATAGCCGATTACCACGTTGACCCGGATATACAGCTTATCATCCCGAACTCCCACATCTACACCTTTGCTCAAGGCATCCCGGCGCAGTAATTCATTGATGTTATCACTAAAGCGGGAGCTTACCATACCGACAACGCCAAAGCATTCCGTAGTGGCAATACCCGCCAGATTGCCGATGACATCTTTGCTTATATCTATTATGCCGTATTGATTGCGGATTTCCTTGCCCATGACAATGCTCCTTTCATCCATTCTTTGGAATATTTTCTACTATATTATAACGCAGAAATAATTGAAAATAAACCCTAATAAAATCGTAATATGAAATATAAAAGAGTATATAGTTTTGCACGGGGATTGTCAAGAAGAGTAAAAATTGTTATAATTTCTAACTACAGGTTAATGGTTTTGCCTTATAAACAGATGAGGGCGGTAATAAAAATGGATTATGAACAGTTGGCGGAATTGCTGTTTCCGCATATAAATAAGCAGCCGGATTATTGGGAAAAAGCGTTCCCGGAAAGAGATTTGCCCAATAATGCAAAGGTTACCAGGATAGGGCCATCTCCCACAGGGTTTATTCATTTGGGAAATCTTTATAATGCCTTGGTAGGGGAAAGGCTTGCCCATCAAAGCGGCGGCGTATTCTTTCTTCGTATAGAAGATACGGATAATAAAAGAGAAGTTGCCGGCGCAGTGGAAACTGTGCTGAAAGCTATGGATTTTTTCAATGTCCACTTTGACGAAGGCGCCTCTATCGATGGGGATAAGGGTAATTACGGCCCTTACCGGCAGCGCCAGCGCAAAGAGATATATCAGACTATTGCCAAGCACCTGGTGCGGCAGGGAAAAGCCTATCCCTGCTTCTGCAGTGAAGATGAGCTGGCCTCTATGCGTCAGCATCAGCAGGAGGCAAAAGAGAATTTCGGTTATTGGGGCAAATACGCCAAATGCCGCGACCTTAGTATTGAGCAGATAAAAGATAATCTCCAGGCTGGTATGCCTTTTGTATTGCGTTACCGTTCAGAAGGTACCGGCGAAAAGGATATTCAGGTTTACGATGCTATTCGCGGTGAACTGACTATGCAGGAGAACTATCAGGATATGGTTCTGCTGAAAAGCGATGGCATACCCACATATCATTTTGCCCATGTTGTAGACGATCATTTTATGCGTACTACCCATGTTGTCCGCGGTGAGGAATGGCTGGCCACCCTGCCTATGCATGTTCAGCTTTTTGATACCCTTGGCTGGCAGCGTCCTGTATATTGTCATACTGCGGTGCTGGAAAAAATAGATAACGGCCAGCGGCGCAAATTATCCAAGCGTAAAGATCCGGAGCTGGCTTTAGCCTTTTATCAGGCCGAAGGTTATTTGCCTCAGGCTGTTTGGGAATATCTGCTGACGGTTCTTAATTCCAACTACGAGGAATGGCGTATAGCTAATCCCGGTGTGGATTGCCGCGAATTCCCCTTTACCCCGGAGAAGATGAGTAATTCCGGCACCCTTTTTGATCTGGATAAGCTTAACGATATATCCAAGGAAGTAATTGCCGTAATGACTCCGGCACAAATATATGATCAGCTTTTGGAATGGTCTTTGAAGTATGCTCCTGATTTTGCTGTTTTGCTGCAGCGGGATAGGGCTTATGGGGAAAGAATAATTGATATAGGCCGTCATGGCGACCGCCCACGCAAGGATCTGCTTACCTGGGGACAGGCGATAAGATTTCTTTCTTTCTATTATGATGAGACATACAGCAGGGAAGATGATTATCCCGCTAATGTTACACCGGAAATGCGTAAAGATATTTTAAGCGCCTATCTGGATACTTTGGATATGTCTGATGATAACAGCGCCTGGTTTGCCAAGGTAAAACAGATAGCTGCCGATAAGGGATTTGCCCTGAAACCCAAGGATTATAAAAAGAATCCCCATCAGTATCCCGGCAGTATAGTGGATGTTTCCAATGTTATCAGGGTAGCGGTGACAGGCAGGCAGAATTCACCGGACCTTTGGGAGATATCTCAGGCTATAGGTGAGGAAAGACTGCGTAAACGTCTCTTAAAAGAAATTGTCTGAAATAATACTTGACTTTTAAATGGATGTCTGGCATAATAAATAGGCTGATGTGGCGCGTTGGAGAAGCGGCTTAACTCACCAGCCTCTCACGCTGGCATTCAAGGGTTCGAATCCCTTACGCGTCACCACAAAAGAAACAACCTTTGTCTATCGGACAAAGGTTGTTTCTTTTCAACGAAATAAATCCCTTACGGGATTTGGGAAATTTGCTTCACAAGTGAAATACGCCTGCGGCGTGTGAAATGCGCGGCTCGTGCATGAGGGATTTATTTCATTTCACCTTCCGCGCAGCGGAAAATTTCACAATGACCGAAGGTCATTATTATTTCACGGAATATCCAACATTTGAAAAAAGTTCATTTATCTGCCAAGACAAGTGAGGGTTCTTTTTCATGGTTGAGATATTCACAGATGCGGATTAGCAAAAAGTGGTTTGGCAACCCTCGGTTGACACATTGCAAGGCTCTGTTTGGTGGTACGTAACCTTCAAAAACACTATAATGACGGTACAAAATCACCTAGGAAGTAATGAAAACGATTTTAGCGGATAAGATAATACGACTCAGAAAGAAAATCTGCTTGCGCAGAAGTCTTTTTTATATACCTGACGCAATACCTGACGCAAAAAAAGCCTGTCCGGACGATCCGGCAAGCTCTCGTTTGCGTCTGTGGGCAGCCGGCTTAGATAATTTCCACGGTAGCGTTTGCAAACCAGGTGCGCGCTTTCTTGATGCTTTTGACGGCAGACAGCCCGTGGCCGTAAAGCACTGTCAG
>CAKQQU010000077.1 GCA_934271085.1 uncultured Bacillota bacterium
ATGTATCATTACATATTTCATTGCATATTTAACATTACTTATTTATTAATTATGCTTTCGGTAACAGCTTGGTCAGACCCTTGCTGCTCGCTGCCGTTTTCAGGCAGATCAGGCAGATCCTGGATACTGTTTATCCCGAAAAATCTCAAGAAATCATCTGTAGTACCGTAAAGGATGGGCCTACCTGGGATATCCACACGCCCGACTTCTTTTATCAGTTTTTTATCCAGCAGGTTGGCAACTACGCTGTCTGCTGCCACTTGTCGTATATCGCTTATTTCCGCTTTTGTTATCGGCTGCTTGTAGGCGATTATGGCCAAAGTTTCCATGGCCGCTGCGCTAAGCTGCTGGAATTTCGGACGGTATAATTTTTCTATATATACGCTGTATTCCGGTTTGGTCATAAATTGCCAGCCGCCGGCAATCTGTTTTAGATCAAAGCCCTTGCTGCTATATTCGTCTTTTAATTCGCTGACAGCTATTTTAATGGCCGAATTGGTATATCCGGTAATTTCAGCCATTTGTTTGCATGTTACGGGTTCTGCCGCAACAAAAAGCAGGCATTCCAGTATTCTTTTTAATTCCTCATAGGAAACCGGCTGTTTATCGCTCATGTTTACCCAAATCTCCGGCGTATAGATATATTTCCTGATATGTATCTCCCTGAGATATCAGGATCAGATTTTGTCTGACCATTTCCAGTAAAGCCAGAAAGGTCACAATAAGACACATTTTACTGCGACAATCCTCAAAGGCTGCGTCAAATGATATTCCCTGGGGATTTTCGTTTATAAGTTTCAGCAGATGGGCAAATCTGTCATCCAGGGTTATCTGTTCCCGCTCTATATGCATAACCAATCCGCGGGATTCAGCCTTATGCAGTATCCTGGCAAAGGCCTTTTCCAGATCATCCAGAGTCTTTCCGGTAAGAGGGTTTTCTTCGGAAAAAAGGTTAAGGTACAATTCCTCTTCGTTTGGTCTGGAAAAATGACGCCTTTGGTCGCAGGCAAGCTGTACCATGTTTTGAGCTGCTTCCTTATAACGCATATATTCCAGAAGATCCTGAACAAGATCGCTGCGCATATCTTTTTCTTCTTCGTTTTCTTCATCAATAACTGTTTTGGGCAGCAGCATTTTGGCTTTAAGGGCAAGCAAGGTGGCTGCCATGACCAGAAATGACGAGGCGATCTCCAGATCCATTTTTTTCATTTGCTCCAGATAGGCCAGGTATTGGTCGGTTATGAGGGATATGGGTATGTCATAAATATCCACCTGGTTTTCCCTGATAAGATGAAGCAAAAGATCAAAGGGACCGTCGAATACCGGTATATGAACTTGATATGCGGCAGATTCGTTCATTGTATATCAGATCTTTATTGCTTCCCGTACCATTTCCATGGTATGGCAGGCAACTTTACGGGCAGCAGTATTGCCGCTGTCGATGATATCATCCAGCAGCCGGGGATTGGCCTCATAAAAGGCCCGTTTTTCCCGGATAGGATCAAGAAAAGCGTTTATTTTATCTGTCAGCATTTTTTTGCATTCACCGCAGCCAATGCAGCCTTTTTTACAGTTCTCGCATATTTCTTCCTGCTTTTCTTTATTGTAAAAGCCCTGGTAAGCGTAAACGGCGCAGATATCCGGGTGCCCGGGATCGGTTTTGCGGATACGGGCCGGATCCGTTACCATATTCCAGACCTTGGTTTTTACTTCGTCGGCAGTTGATGAAAGATTAATAAAGTTATTGTAGCTTTTGCTCATTTTCCGGTTATCTGTACCGGGTAGTATTTCTATCTGGGAGAAAATAGGCGCTGGCTCGGGAAAAATGTTTACGTCATAAAGATGATGGAAGCGGCGCACAAGCTCCCGGCAAAATTCTACATGGGGTATCTGATCCTGACCTACAGGAACGCCTACCGGACGGTACATCAGAATATCTGCAGCCATAAGCAGGGGATAACCGAGAAAACCGTATGTAGCGATATCTTTCCCCTTTTCGGCAAAGGCAGCCAGCTGTCCCTTAAAAGTAGGTACCCGTTCCAGCCAGGAAAGAGGTGTTATCATGGAAAAGAGCAGATGCAGTTCCGCGTGTTCCTTAATATCTGACTGATGGAAAATATGGCATTTCTCCGGATCCAGACCGGAAGAAAGCCAGTCGATAACGATCTCTCTTTTATTATCGCGCAGATGACCGGTATTGTCGAACTGGGTGGTGATGGCATGCCAGTCTGCGGTAAAGAAATAAGCGTCGTATTTATCGGTCAGCCGGGTCCAGTAATCTATGACCCGCTGATGGCCAAGATGCAGCCTTCCCGTAGGCCGCATACCGCTTAATACTCTTTGTTTTTCTGTCATGTTCTTTCCTCTTTCCTGAAATTAGTATTTTATAATGAAATAAGTTTGAGCAGCATTCCTGCTATAAAATTGGCAGGTTTGGTAATAAGTAATCCCAGTATATCTATGGTGGGAAGTCCAAACAATCCCATTATTTCCGGAATAAAGACCAGAACCAGCAGGATCAGAAATCCATAGCGTTCCAGCCCCAGAATGAAATTGAAGCATTTGTCAGGCAGCAGCCCTGCCAGTATTTTTGAGCCGTCCAGGGGCGGTATGGGAATAAAATTAAATATGGCCAGCACTATATTGATAAACATGAAGTAGTATAAAAGATTAAAAAGGTAATTGCTGACGCTGCCGTAGGGAACAAAGTGCCAGATCAAAGCCAAAATTCCGGTGGCTACCAGAGCTTCGGCCAGATTGGTCAGGGGGCCAGCCAGGGAAACCAGCAGTATTTTGCCTTTGCGGTTGCCGCTGAAATACATTGGGTTAATTGGCACCGGCTTTGCCCAGCCGAATCCGGCCAGCACAAGCAGGAGGGTACCCATCAGGTCAAGATGCTTGAAAGGATTAAGGGTAAGGCGGCCCGCTTCCTTGGCAGTGGGGTCTCCAAAAGCATAGGCAACTCTTGCATGGGCATATTCATGAAAGGTGAGCGCAATGATAATTGCGGGCAAAACGTATATAAGTCTTTCCAAACTGAGATTAAACATAAGCACTCCTGACTTTGATTATTCTAGTATATCAGAGTTTTGCCCGGTTTACAATAAACCAAATAAAAAAGCCGCCTGCACCTTCTGCTTCATACCGTGTGCTCCATCTATAGATCGTCGCTGTCTCGACACTTGCCTCTCGAGCTGCTTGAGCCAAGCTTATTTCCCCTTGTTGGTACTTCCTGATAATCTCCACTTTTTCCTCTGCGTTCAATTTGCTTTTTTGCGGCATAACAATGCTCCCTTCATGATGACAGTTTGTTTTTTCACTGTCTCTCATAAAGGGAGCATATCAA
>CAKQQU010000078.1 GCA_934271085.1 uncultured Bacillota bacterium
TAATCTCTGTAGTAATCTCTGGTAAAGGTCGGGTCATTTTGTCCCTTTCCATCGGGTCATTTTGTCCCTTTTGGTCTTGTTTTTCAGCTATTAACAGGTCAAGTTTATCTTTATCAACCGAATACCACTTGGTTCTGTCCCCCGGCCTTTTGTTGTATTTGCGCTCCGAAAGCAACACACCCGCCTCTTCCAGTTTGCACACGGCTCTTTTGATAGTTTTTACGCTTAGCCAGGGGAATTCTCTGCTATGTAGATCCTCGAAGGTATAGCGCACCCAATACCGCCCTTCCCGGTAATTATATCCCCGCTCTTCGTTATGCCTCATCCAGTACCAGATCTGATTGATAATCACAGCTTCATTGATACCAAAAACCACGGCTATTTCCATATCAAAAACCTGTGGCCTGCCGTACCCCAAAGAATAGCTGCTGTCCGTCATTGCTTACCCCCGCTGCTGCGTAAAGCCGTTTCATTCAACCGGTTAAGAAGCCCGATGGGCGCCGCCCAGGTATTCCTCCAACTGCTCCATATTCACCAGCACCCTGTTGCCCACGGTAATATGTTTGATTTCCCCGGTCTTTACCAAACGCCGCAGAGAACCCTCGCTGAAACTGTTTTTAGTGTCCGTTTCCCTGAGTTCCGCTATAGCCTCTCTAATAGTTCTCATCCTGATTGCCATTGTTTTTCCTCCTTTTACGATTGACAAAGATATTTTCCATATGTTACACTTATATCAGGCTTTACTTACATCAATTACATTTTAACACAATACCTAGGCTTTTGCAAGACCCACCTACACAAAATATTGAAAAGGAGGATAATATATCTATGGCAAAAACAAAGGTCACAGCCTTATTCGCAACACGGCTCAGACAGTTTGTTGAAAAAAGCGGTAAAAGCATAAATGAGTTAGGCAAAGAAATGGATATTGGTAGAATAAGCCTGAGCAAATATTGCGATAACTCAGCAGAAGCTTTTATCACCCCACTAGCCTCTATTGCCAGCTATTTTAATGTCAGTGCAGATTACCTGATAGGTCTGACAGACTACAGCAATCCCCAGCACATTAAAAGAGCCCCTACCGCAGGAATCTGGGAAAGCAATATTGATTCCATACAATGTCTTTTGGACAACAAGGAACAGGCTTTAAGGTTAGCCGAAAAAGATGATAGCGCCTATAGCGATGACCCTGCTTATATCCAAAGCCCCCACTGGGACGAGTATCATTATTATGACATATTCCTTGAAATGACAAATTTATTATTGTCAGGGTTCCTCTATCACCAAAACCCAGACAGGATTTATTTTCCGCAGGCTCTTTATGAATATCTGGAATATACGGCTGGCGGTCTTGCTCAAACCATCGCCATGTCCCCTTTAGGTAAAACCCCAGGATATACGGAAGAAGATGCCCAAAACGCCCAGCAAGCCCTGATAGCCAGCAAAAGGCAACTGCTGTCGAAAGAGTTCTGGGATATGATAAAGCAAATAGAAGGCGAATATGAGCAATATCTGGAACTAAAGTATTCCGGAGGGGAGGTTAAGCCTAATGGCAACTGCAGAGAAGAGAACAAAAGCAAATGGTAGCGTATATTATATGCTGCGCTCATCCAAAGGCAGCGATTATTATGGCAGACGTATCAGGTACAGCAAAAAATGGGAGCCTCCCGGAGGTTTGTCCGCCTCAGCATTAAAAAGAGAGCTGGAAAGACAAAAGTTTCTTTTCGATGAAGAAATAAGCCACACCCGGCATTTAGACGGAAGCAAACTGCCCTTTGGGGATTTCTTTGCCTTATGGTTAAAGGAATATGCCTCCACCCAACTTTCTCCGGCCACAGTGGCGTTATATCGCGGCTACGAACCTACTGTTACTGCCAGACTGGGGCATATCATAACTGCAGAACTCTCTGCCCACGATCTGCAAAATTTCTATCTAGGTCTTCTAAATAAGGGTAGTGTAAACAGTAAACAAGGAGCAATCGCCAAGAAGGAACTACTACAATTGCTCTCCGCTAAAGGTATTACCAAAACAGCCCTTAAAAACAAATCGGAGCTGTCCTATCATACTGTCAGCAAAGCTATAAATGGTTGTACCATCAAAAAAGAAAGCGCAGCTAAGATAGCAGCAGCCTTCAATACAGATGTTGATAAACTATTTAAAGTATATAACTGCAATACCGGTCTTGACCCGGCAACCATTAAGCGCTATCACTCTATGCTAAGCAGCGTATTGCAAACTGCGGTTGACTGGGAAATAATTAAGGACAACCCAGCCAAGAGAGCAAAACCGCCTAAAGATATAGAAAAAGAAGCTCGTTATCTCACGGATGAAGAAGCTATAAAGCTTATATCTGCTTTGAATGATGCCCCAATAAAATGGCGTACTATTTGCTTACTGATGCTATACGGAGGATTCAGACGCGGAGAGGTCGCTGCATTGGAATGGGGAAATATAGATTTCAACAGGAATACTATCACCGTTAGACATACAGCCCAATATGTCAGGGGAATAGGCTTGATAACCAAAGACCCAAAAACCCATAAAAGCCAAAGGCGGATAACCATGCCTAAAGCTGCTATGGATGTTTTACGCGAATATAAAGCGTGGCAAGCCAGGCAGCGATTAAGATTAGGCAGCAAATGGGCAAACTTCATTTATGTGAGAAATGAAAGAGGGCAAATAAGCATACAGAAAAATGAACGGTTGTTTACAGATCCGTGTGGATATCTTTTAGACCCGTCTTCTATTACCCGATGGGTAGCCAAATTCCGCTCCAAGCATAACCTTCCTGAATTTTCTCCCCACAGCCTGCGACATACAAATGTTAGCCTTATGCTAGCCTCTGGCCAGCCTGTGCAGGTAGTAAGCGAAAGAGTTGGTCATAGTAGCGCCGCCGTTACCCTCAACACATATGCCCATTTGATACCGTCAGTAGACCAGGCAGCGGCAGACAGTATAGAACAAATGTTAACTCCCGAAAAGCCACAAAGTAAAGCCCAATAAATACCCCCACTTTTTTCTAAAAACACCCTAATCGGCCACCAATTGGCCACCAAACACTATTTTTTTCAATAAAAAAGCCTGCCGGTTATCACCTGAATAGTGATTTCCAGCAGGCTTTTTATGTTGGTCGGAGCGACAAGACTTGAACTTGCGGCCTCTACCACCCCAAGGTAGCGCTCTAGCCAAACTGAGCTACACCCCGAAATTGCTCGCTTATCGCGCGCAATATTTA
>CAKQQU010000079.1 GCA_934271085.1 uncultured Bacillota bacterium
CCTCTTTGAACATTTCGCACAGTTGGTCCACAGTGTAGATCTCGGCGCCGTAAACTGCTTTCAGGTATTCGATACCGCCTTTATAATCTTCTTCGGTAAAGCTGTCGGTAGCATCGCTGGCAACTACTACGTTATAACCCAGGCAATATGCATCGGCAGAGGTATGACGTACGCACATATGGGTGTGCAGACCGGTCATGATAACAGTTTCCACGCCCAGCTCTTTAAGGAGCAGATCCAGATCAGTGTGGAAGAAACCGCTGTATCTGCGTTTGGGAACGATATAATCTTTATCGCAAACTTCCAGTTCTGGTATTACTTCAGCACCGGGAGTGCCGGCAATAGCGTGGTCGCCCCACAGTTTCAGCTCATGGTCGATATCCTTGACATGGGCATCGTTGCAGAAAATGACGGGAACGCCGTTTTTGCGTGCTTCCTGTAACAGTTTGGCAGTTTTGGGAACGATGGCCAGACCGCGGTCGCATTTCAAAGCGCCGGTAACAAAATCGTTCAGCATATCAACAACGAGTATTGCGGTTTTTTTATTATCCATAATAACCTCCTTGATGGTGCTTATATATGTCTTGACACCTTAATTGTCATTATATCATAAGGAAAGTTTATGTCAAGTGATAAATGCTCTAATGTTCCAGAAGTATGCCCATTTCCTGCAGAGTTTGCTTAAGATGCTCAAAATTTTGGTTATTGGGACATGATACCGTATGCAAATGCAGACCGTCCGTAAGCGCAGAGAGCGGGGAAGCGCCGGAAGACTGCATTTTATCTATAAAATTGTCAACATCCAGTCTGCTGGAAAGCTCTAACATGCCGGTTAGCTGCCCATATACAGGATGCTCTATGGTAACATCCTTGGCGGTGCAGCCATTATCCACTATGGCATATAATTCATCTCTGATACGGTCAGCCTGGTGGAAGCAGGCAATAGTGTGCAAAGAGCCCTGTTTTTGGGCTGCGGATGTCAAAATATAGCCTCTGGAGGTAGCCACTATATCCATACCGGCAGCTCTCATAATGGCGATATCGCTGACAATGATCTGCCTGCTTACTGAAAACTTTTTAGCCAAAGCCGATGCGCTGATAGGTTCTTCCGCAGCTTTAAGTATTCTTTTCAGATCTAGGCGCCGTTCTTCAGTATTCATGCATATACCTCCTGAAATATTCTGTTGATAGATATTATAACATATTCCCGAATAAAACGCAGAAAAACTTAGTTTAACTGTAGCTGATTTTACTGCAGTATATATATCTCTGGTATTTTTGCAGGTTAAATATATGGTAAGATTTTTCTCCCGGGACTATACAGGCAACGGGCTGACAGATATATATACTGGTTTATTATATTTTTCTATATGCTTTACACTTTTGTCATATTTTGATAAGCTATAGTTAATAAAAATTATCAATAACAGTGCGGAAAGCAGGCGCTGCCGAGATAAAAGACAGCAGGTCAGGGACCTGCCCAGGATATAATATTGAGCAAGGAGGATTTCTATGGAATACGAGGGGCAAATATGCCGGGCGCCAATGGAAAGGGCTTCTTTTATGCTGCCAGTGGCAGTGGGATGTTCATATAATGCCTGCAAATTCTGTACGCTATTTAAGCACCTGCAATACAGGATACTGCCTTTATCCCAGGTAGAGCAGGAGATATTGAGGGTAAAAGATCTTGGGGGCGATCCTGCCCGGGTATTTCTGGGTGACGGCAATGCCTTCGGTCTGCCAACAGAGCATCTGCTGGAAATACTGGCATTGATAAAAAAGCATTTCCCTTCCTGCCGGGAAGTGAATATGGACGCTACTGTTACCAATATCAGCCGCAAAAGCAATTCAGAACTGTTGGCTTTGGCCCAGGCCGGCGTGAACTGCCTTTATCTTGGCATTGAAAGCGGTCTGGACGATGTGTTACTCTTTATGCGCAAGGATCATTGTATTGATGAGGCCTACCGGCAGATACAACGGATAAAGGATTGCGGACTTGTATATGCAGCGCATATTATGACCGGTATCAGCGGGAAAGGCCGCGGGCTGGAAAATGCTGAAAAAACAGCGGAGTTTTTAAACAGAACCGCTCCCTGTCATGTAGTTAATTTTTCTTTATTCCTTCATCGCAGCGCGCCTTTGTACAAAGATATTGAAGCAGGACGTTTTATTCCTGCCGATGAGCTGGAGAACCTTTTGGAAGAAAGACGTCTTTTGGAGTTGCTGGATGTGCCGGGAATGGATTATGATGGTTTTCACGATTTTGTGCTTTTCCGGGTGAGGGGACGCCTTCCTGAAGACAGAAGCAGAATGTTGGCAGAAACAGATGCGGCTATTGCCAAGAATTCCGGCACAGAGCCGGTATTTTCCTGGGTAAGTTGAAGAATATGGAAATATCAAAAAAGATAGAAGAATGTCTTTGGGCTCTTAATGATGAAAAATATGGGGATTTCTGCAGCCGTTTGATTCCCGGGCTGATTAGGGAGCGAATCATCGGCGTACGCACCCCTTGCCTGCGCAAGCTGGCCAAAGAATTATCCTCATGGGATGGTATAGATACTTTTTTGCAGGAGCTGCCTCATTATTATTATGAAGAAAATCAGCTTCACAGCTTTCTTATCTCAGCGGTAAGGGATTTTGATCTATGCCTTGCCCAGGTGAAAAAGTTTTTGCCTTATGTGGATAACTGGGCTGTTTGCGACCAGCTTTCTCCGCCGATATTTAAAAAACATAAGAAGGCTTTGCTTGATAATATAGGCAAATGGTTATCTTGCGGGCATGAGTATACTGTGCGATTCGGTATCGGTATGCTGATGCGTTATTATCTGGATGAGGATTTTGACCCATCATATCTGGAAATTGCCGCATCGGTGCATTCGGAATACTATTATGTTAATATGATGCTTGCCTGGTATTTTGCAACAGCTTTGGCTAAGCAGTATCCTGCTGCCGTGGTCTATTTGCAGGAAGGGCGTTTATCTCCCTGGGTGCATAATAAAACCATACGTAAAGCTATTGAAAGTTATCGTATCAGCGATGAGCAAAAGGCCTATTTGCGCACGCTTTGCATAAAATAATATCTGCAGCCGCCATTTTAGTCCGCTTTTAGTGAGGGCAAGCTGATAAAAATACCGCAAATATAATAAAAGACAGCTGAATTTAACTGGTCAGCTGTCTTTTATTATACATGAGTAATCTTAATAACCCAGCTCTTCCCCGATGAGGACTATAGTGG
>CAKQQU010000080.1 GCA_934271085.1 uncultured Bacillota bacterium
ATTTATGCCAGTGGCCTAACTGTTCAAAAGCAATCTTATTGCAAAAAGCCTGGGATAAAAGCCAGGGGATAGAACTTTTGCAGTAAATTATTTTTGCACAGGTTTCTTGAATAATGCATCTGTAAAAATGGGCCGGGCCGTGATTATCACGGCCCGGTTTTTTCATACTGTATGCCTGTGGCTCGTCCCAGGTATCCATAGGGCAGTTGATGACAAATCCTAATATAACAGCGGCACAGGCCAACGAAAACAGCCAGCGATCAATAAGGTTAGCTTACGGACTTGTATTAAGGATTACTGCGCTACTTTTGCCTGGTATGTACTGAATCAATATATTATGACGAATAATCACCTTTGCAGGCCTTGCCCCAACCGGTTTAGGAAATGTTCAGATTAAGACCGCCCGTAAAAGCATAAAAATTCTGTTTATAGCTTTCCCTTCCCGCTTGGGCAGGAAATAATTTTTATACGAATATTTGATTAGTGTTGTTTACTAATGTGACAAAAAAGTGTATAATATCATGCGGATTAAAAATAAAGGAGAAGATTATACTCATGGACAACGAAAAAAAGCGTGCCCAATGGGGCAGCAAACTCGGATTTATCCTGGCAGCAGCAGGCTCCGCTGTCGGCTTGGGTAATATCTGGAAATTTCCCGGCAAAGCATTTGAAGGCGGCGGCGGTGCCTATATACTTATTTATATTGGCATAGTCCTGCTGATAGGCATGCCTGTAATGTTATCGGAATTATCTTTGGGCCGCGCCAGTCAGGCCAATGCTGTCGATACTTTTCAGAAGCTGAACCGCAAATTCACCTGGGTAGGCGTTGTCGGCGTCTCCGTTGCCTTTATTATTGCCAGTTATTATTCTCATGTAGGCGGCTGGGTATTGCGCTATGTAGGCAGTTATGCTACCAACCCATCTGCAGTATATGCCGATCCCCTGGGTTACTTTTATAACATGCTTGGCTATGACGCTGCATCAGGAGCAACATTCCTGCCCGTCACAGCGCTGATATTTGCCGCTGTTTTCATGGCAGCCTGCTGCTTTGTTATTGTTAAAGGTGTTGAGGGCGGTATCGAGAAATTCAACAAGATCGGTATGCCGGCTCTCTTTATCCTCCTGCTAATCCTGCTGGTTCGTTCAGTTACCCTAGACGGTGCCGATGAGGGGATGGCCTATATGTTGACCTGCGACTGGAGCAAAGTAACCTTCAGTACTGTTCTTTCTGCCCTAGGACAGGCTTTCTTCTCTCTGAGCCTGGGTATGGCCATCATGATCACATACGGCTCTTATCTTTCCCCAAAAGAGAATATCGCCAAAAACACTGCTATCATCTGCTCCATGGATACCATGGTAGCACTGATCGCCGGTTTCATCATTGTTCCCGCAGTATTTGCCACCCTGGGTGCTGAAGGCATCGGCAAAGGCGGCGGCTTCGCTTTTGCTTCCCTGGCAGGTGTTTTTGAACAAATGCCCGGCGGCCAGTTCTTTGGCATTGTCTTCTATCTGCTGTTGCTCTTTGCGGCTCTCACCTCCTGCATTTCCATTATTGAGGCTATTGTGGCTTTCCTTACCGAACGCTTCGGCTGGAAACGCGGCAAATGCGCTGTTATCATCTGCATTATCATGTATCTAATAGGCTGCATTTATACCTGCTCTCAGGCTGCTTTCAATATCAAGGGCATATGGTTCGATTTTGCCAACGGCGTTACCTTCCCCTGCTTCGGCGATTTCATGGAATTCATCACAGACCGTCTGATGATACCCCTGTGCGCACTTGGTGTTTGCATCTTTGTTGGCTGGATCTGGAAACCCAAATCCGCTATTGCCGAAGTTGAACAGAACGGCATGTTTAAATTCAGAATGGCAAAAATATTCAGCTTCCTTATCAAATATGTTGCACCTATCTGCATCATCGCCATCATCGTTGCCAGCTTCATCACCGGTACCACTTTAAGCTAAGTATTTTTAATAAAAAAATATAAAAATCCCCGCGGTCTGTACAGGCTGTGGGGATTTTTATATGCGCTCTTAAAATATGCCTGGAGACCCCTTAAAATCCCTTATTTAAGCTAATAAAAATCATTCGGCAACGTTTCCTCTCTTTCCACCCCGGCTCTTCATAATTTTAGCGCGCGGTATTACCGCCAATAATGCCGGTATTTGCCGGAAATAAATTTACTTAACCGTTACCTGGTTTACCTGGCTCTTGCCTGGGAAATGCTGACAGTATTCCCGGGCTTTATGACCGCCCTTCATGGCAACAGCCACGCTTTTAGCTGCGCCACGGGCAATTAAATCCGCTCCTGTACTATAAGGGAAAATAAAAAAAGAGGCATGGACAAGCCATGCCTCTTTAACAGGTAAATAAAAAAATTTCAGGTAATAAAGCTGATTATTGGAAACTATTTGAACTGAATACTGCCAAAAACAGTCTTCGCTTCAGGCAAAGACAGCATCTATCCAAATTACCGAAATAGCTGATTACATAAATGCCAACACCGCTGCAACCATCTATTTCTGCAGGGAATTTAACACAATACTGAGCACTCGGTCAGTCATAGCTGCCATACTGAAGAAAGGTAACATCAGTCATATTCCCCAAAGTAGTGGTGGTATAAGATACATTGATGTCCGTCCCCCTCTTTGAATGCAGCCATAGTTTCCCTGCTGCTGTCCACATCACTGCCGTAATAATTACCATACTGTATGGAATAATCGCCGTCCTTATCGTCAATGCAGGGATTGCCTAATAAATCTTCGGAAATCTCCACGCTGACAGGATAACCGATAGTAAACATACCCATATCATAAATGGTAAGGGAAGTTGTATCAGCAGAACCGCCATTATCAGTAGAAGAGATATCAGTATTTGTCAAAGGAATCCGGCATAGCAGCTCCTGCTTCTATCAAAGGCAGATACCAGTCATCATACAAACCAGGCATCATGTCTTCATAAGGAAGACCGCCGGTATCAACCAGGAGATCATCCCATTTCTGCCCCCAAGGACGCAGGAAGAATTCGAACTTGAATTCACCATCAGCATCCTCATAAAAACCGTCGATAACGATGATATTATCTACACCGTAAAGGCTGGGGTCTATTATCAGGTCGGCATGTTCCAACCACATATCCAGCAGATATCCGCCTTCAGAGCAGACTG
>CAKQQU010000081.1 GCA_934271085.1 uncultured Bacillota bacterium
GACTGGGACATTGCGCTTTTAAATTCGCTGAAGACGATCTTTATTTCATCAAACTCGCATTTATGATATGCGTTTGCCAATTCTGTAGCAATGATCATGGCCTGATGGAAATTAGGATTATCTCCTACGGCGCTATACCGTTTGTAAATGGGGTATTGCATTCGGCGGCAGTGATCGGCAACTTTGTTGCCTATGACAACAAGCGTATATTCCCTGGTTTCTTCTTTAAGAATATGATCCAGGTAGCGGTGCAGGTTTACATTAAAACCGCCGCACAGTCCGCGGTCTGAGCCAATGACCAGATAACATACTTTATTTACTTGCTGCCGTTGATGCAGATACTCATGATCGCTGGCGCCGCCTAGCCCAAAGATGACATCTTCCATTTTGCGGACAAAAGGCCGCACAGCCTGAACGCTCGTTTGGGATTTGCGAAGCTTGGAGGCTGAAACCATCTTCATGGCTTTGGTGATCTGTTGAGTAGATCCTACGCTTTTTATCCGCCGCTTGATGTCGCGTGCATTGGCCAAAAGTATCACTCCGTTTCTGAGACAGCTCCCCCATAGGGGAGATCAAAACCATTTATTTGCTTTTGAATTCCTTAATGGCCTTATCAAGATCAGCGGTGATCTCGTCGGTCATAACTTTCTGCTCTCTGATAGCTGCCAAAACTTCCGGATGGAAAGTACGCAGGAACTGCAGTAATTCATTACCGGTACGGGCCATATCGCGTACTTCCACATCTTTGGCGTAATCACCGCGGGAAGCGAAGAAGATAACAGCAATCTGTTCCTCGACAGGAAGGGGAGAATACTGATCCTGCTTAAGGATCTCCATCATTCTGGCGCCTCTGTCCAGGGTGTTTTTGGTAGCCTGATCCAGATCTGAACCGAATTGGGCGAAAGCAGCCAGCTCACGATACTGAGCCAGATCCAGCTTCAGAGAGCCGGATACCTGCTTCATAGCCTTGATCTGAGCTTTACCGCCTACGCGGGATACGGACAGACCAACATTGATAGCAGGGCGGAAACCTGCATTGAAAGCATCGGTCTCCAGGAATATCTGGCCGTCAGTAATGGAAATAACATTTGTTGGAATATAGGCGGAGATATCTCCGGCCTGTGTTTCGATGATGGGCAGAGCAGTCATGGAACCGCCGCCCAGGTCGTCAGAAAGGCGGGCAGCCCTTTCCAGCAAACGGCTGTGCAGATAGAAAACATCGCCTGGATAAGCTTCACGCCCGGGCGGACGATGGAGCAGCAGGGAAAGTTCGCGGTAGGCAGCAGCCTGCTTGCTCAGATCATCGTAAACTATCAGAACATCTTTGCCCTTATACATGAAGTATTCGCCCATTGCGGCGCCTGCATAAGGAGCAATATAGAGCAGGGGAGCAGGTTCCGAAGCTGCGGCGGTAACGACGATGGTATAATCCATAGCGCCGAATTCTGTCAGCTTTTGTACTACGGATGCTACGGTAGAAGCTTTCTGACCGATGGCAACATAGATACAAATGACATCCTGCCCTTTCTGATTAATGATAGTGTCGATAGCCACAGCGGTTTTACCGGTCTGGCGGTCGCCGATGATAAGCTCGCGCTGGCCTCTGCCGATAGGGACAAGAGAGTCAATGGATTTAAGGCCCGTCTGCAGAGGAACACTGACTTCGTGGCGGTAAATAACGCCGGGTGCAGGATTCTCGATGTTACGGTAACCATCGGCTTTGATCTCACCTTTGCCGTCAAGAGGCATACCCAAAGGATTGACTACGCGTCCCAGAAGGTCATCGCCCACCGGTACTTCCACAATACGTCCGGTCCGTTTAACGATGTCGCCTTCATGAATATCCTGGAAGGGGCCGAGAATAACGCAGCCGATGCTATCCTCTTCCAGATTCAGGGCCATACCAAGTTTGCCGCCTTCAAATTCCAGCAGCTCATTGCTCATAGCGTTGGAAAGACCGTAAATATGAGCAATACCATCGCCTACCTGGATGACCGTGCCTGTTTCATATACGTCGGCAGTAGATTGATAGTTTTCTATCTGCCGTTTCAGCAAGGCACTGATTTCTTCCGGTTTGATGCTCATCTTTTCACCTCATTTGTTATTGCCGCTACTGCTTGCCTGCGCTGACAACCGGGCAATAATATCATCTGAAACCCCACAGACAACGCTGGGGTATATATCCGGAAAATACCGGGTAATTTACTTCATCAATTCATCCCGCATATGGCGGAGATTGCTTTTGAGCGAACCGTCGATCAGCAGGTCGCCTACGCTGATAACAGCGCCTCCGATAATGGAAGGATCCACGTTTTGCTGAAAGACGATATCGTTTTTGAGCAATTTTTTAAGCGAATCCGCCAGCTTGTCTATATCCTCCTGGGGAATAGGCTTGCTGGTGGTCAACCTGGCCG
>CAKQQU010000082.1 GCA_934271085.1 uncultured Bacillota bacterium
GGTAAACAGACCGTCGATAATGGTTTTCCACCTTTCATGCTTCATGGAAACTACCCAACGGGCGGCCAGCACACCCAGAAAAAAAGTTATCAGAATGGACAAGGCTGCAGTTTTCATGGAGATGATAATGGGCGACATATCCATAAATATACCTCACATTTAGCGAAGAAGGGCAGAGTATCAGCTCTGCCCTTCTTCCCGTCAATTATTACTTAAACGGTTTACAGATTGGAGGAGAAACCGGCTGTTTCGAAAATAGCTATAGCTTCATCGCTCTGGAGAAAATCAACAAAGAGCTGGGCAGCTTCTTTGTTTGCTGAATTGGTGAGAATACCGACAGGGTAAATAACAGGGGTTGCTAAAGATCCTTCGGGAGCTTCGGCAATAACTTTAACACCCTGGCTGCTGGCTGCATCTGTAGCGTATACTACGCCAATGGTAGCGCTGGCTGCTTCCACCCAGGAAAGAACCTCGGTGACATTGGTGCCCAAAGAAGCTTTGGCCAAAACAGCATCCCAGTTACCCAGATTGGTAAATATTTCCTGAGCATACTGACCGGCGGGAACAGATTCAGGATCACCGATTGCGATGATTTCGGCATTTGCTGCGTCTTCAAAGCCGGTGATGCCGGAAGGAGTGGATGCGGGCTCAATAAGAACGACTTTGTTTTCCAGCAGATCAACAACGGAATCGGCATCGATCAGGCTTTCATCTACCAGCGCGTTCATCTGTTTGGTTGCTGCGGACATGAAAATATCGGCGTTAAGACCTTCTTCTATCTGAGTCTGCAGTTTTCCGGAGCTGTCATAAGTACCCTCAACAGTTATCCAGTCATATTTAGCAGTAAAAGCAGGGATGATTTGGTCAACATAGGTGTTTTCCAAAGATGCGGCTGCTGCTACCATAATGGTTACCGGATCATGCTGTTCTTCACCGCCAGAGGTTACAGGTTCGTCATTGCTGTTATCGCCGCAGGCCGCAAAAGCAAATACCATGGCGACTGCCAGCAGTACTACTAGAAACTTTTTCATTTATTATTTCTCCTTTCTGGATATAAAACGTAGCGGCTTTATGCCGGAACAGTGATACCTTTTACCATCCTTTGCCGAAACCGCATGCCGGGAAGGTGCATACCGGACATTCAAGGCAAAGCCCGCCTTCTCCCAGCCTTGACAGCTCTTCTGCGGTAATTATGTCCTTGGCCATGATGCGGGGCAGCACTATATCAAATACAGTACGGCGGGAATACATTACGCAGCCGGGAAGCCCGGTTACCGGGACGCCGTTCAGATAAGCCAGCATGAACATGGCTCCGGGCAGTACGGGGGAGCCGTAGCTGATAATATCTGCGCCGGTGTTTTTGATAGCCAGGGGAGTTTTATCATCAGGATCTACGCTCATACCGCCTGTGCAGATTATCATTTCCGCCCCGGCTGAATGCATTTTTAAAATAGTTTCCGTTATCCGGGAATCGTTGTCATCCAGAGTTTCATGCCACAGTATTTCCCCGTGGTATTCCGAAAGCTTATCCTCCAGCACCGGGGTGAAAGTATCGGTTATCCTGCCGTGAAAGACTTCATTCCCGGTGGTGATCACGCCGACTTTTTTTATCTGATAGGGGAGTACGGACAGCAGGGGGGCTGATCCAACTTTTTCCATTACCTCCAACAGTTTGGCTTCTTCTATTACCAGGGGTATGATTCTTGTTCCCGCAAGCTTATCACCGGCATGTACCGGGCTGTTGCCATGGCGGGTCGCTATCATCATTTCGCCGGCGCTATTTACAATCTGCAGCCGTTGTTTATCCACTTTGAGCAATCCATCTATCTGGGCATAGGCATCTATTTTGCCTTCTTTGGGGCCTTTGGGGCAGATATGGTCGTTTTTTATCATCGACCACAGCAGTTGGGCAGCTTCATCTTCATGCAGCATACCTTTCTTTTTTTCCCATACATAAAGATGGTCTTTCCCCAGGGAAAGCAGTACCGGTATATCCTCCGGCGTGACTATATGCCCCTTGCGGAAACGGGCGTCCTTGATCTCTCCGCGGATTATCTGGGTTATATCATGACAAAGTACATGGCCTGCTGCATTTTTGGTATCTATTAGTTTCATTTACTATGGCCTCATATGTTTTGCTTTATTTTTTATTGAGAATAGATTCTGTCAGAATTATATATTAATAAACATAATATGTCAATGATCTTTTGGCGAAGCGAAATTAAAATAGGCCAGTTCATTGTCAGAATGTGAAGGATTTGCAGTGGAGGAAATGGAATATAGAAAAAAGTCGATCCACCGGGTAAATAAACTGATATTTGGGGGATAATACCCAGTATATATTGGGGCGGTGGTTACATTTGGGC
>CAKQQU010000083.1 GCA_934271085.1 uncultured Bacillota bacterium
CCGAGCCTGCGGAAGAGGCGGTAGAAGAAGCTGTTGAGGCCGAGCTCGCGGAAGAAGCAGCGGAAGAAGCCGCTGAGGCCGAGCCTGTGGAAGAGGCAGTGGAAGAAGCCGTTGAGGCCGAGCCCGTGGAAGAAGCAGTGGAAGAAGCCGCTGAGGCCGAAGCTGGCGGCGGAATAGATGAGCAGTCCAGTGAAGCCGAGTTGGAAAAAGCCCGGATACGCGCTGCTGAGGAGGCGGAAGAGGCCGAAATAATGAAAGGTCTGACCGGCAGCATCCCCATGTTTACAAGCCATGACGATCACAGCGACGGCAGTGAAGAGTATACGGCCTGGTTAGACATTATAGATAGTGATATGGTGCAGAAGATACTTAACGGTGACGATCAGTCGGAGGATGAAGGTTCTCCCATTAAAGATCTTATAGCAGATTTGGAAAGAAATCTGGATAAACAGGAATCCCAACCGCTGACAGCGCCTTCTGTTCAAGATAGTCCCAAGGAAGAAAAGAAGGAAGAGGAAATTCCTGTTAAAAAGAAACGTCATTTTCGTTTCTTCTAATTAAATCTTGACAAGCGATCGATGGATGTGATAAAATTCATCTGTTGCCAAACCGCACTGAACTGGTTATAAGCGCTTAATGCCACCATTATCAGGCGAGTCTTTAGAAAGGGGAGGTGCAACTATGTTCGCTATTATCGAAACAGGCGGTAAACAGTATAAAGTAGCCGAAGGCGATATCATCCGCGTTGAGCTTCTGGATGCAGAAGTTGATTCCACTATTGATATCGGCAAGGTACTGGCTGTTTATGACGGCAATGATCTGAAAGCCGGTTCTCCTTATGTTGACGGCGCTAAGGTCAGCTGCAAAGTACTTGAGCATGGTAAAGCTAAAAAGGTTTTGGTTTTCCGCTATAAACCCAAAAAGAACGAGCGGACCAAAAACGGTCATCGCCAGCCTTTTACCAAGCTGGAAATCGTCAGCATCAATGCTTAGTTTTTGATTAAGAATGATAAAGCCATAGGCTTTTGTTAATGAATTTATAAGGAGGCGAGTTGTATGGCTCATAAAAAGGCAGGCGGTAGTTCCAAAAACGGTCGTGATTCAGCGGCACAACGCCTGGGCCTCAAATGCGGTGATGGTCAGACCGTAACTGCCGGCAGCATTTTGGTTCGTCAGCGCGGCTGCAAATTTCATCCTGGCAATAATGTAGGCATCGGTAAGGATGATACTCTTTTTGCTAAGATCGATGGTCAGGTTCGTTTCGAAAGAAAAGACCGCACTCGCAAACAGGTCAGCGTATATAATTAAGATAATTAAAAGCCATCCTTTAAGGATGGCTTTTTGATTTGTAAACGGGTTATTGGCCTGCCAAAAGGCGGCAACCTGAATTATGGCATAAGCATCTGTGTTAGCATCATGCAGATGCTTATTTTTATCCCTCTTCTGATATAGTCAGGTGCCTTATAAGGGGGGGAGCTGATGCCCCTGGGGCAATAACCGGTATGCGGCAGCAAACATTCCTGATACAGAAAAAGCTGCCGGCTATGGACTGTTTTAAGCTGCAGTCATATCCCTTTATCTGCTTGTTTCACAAGCTAAACTTATGCATGGTATTATAGAATGTTAAATTTTTAATAATCAGATCAGATTTCCACCAATTTTTGCTGATTGCCCATTGCCGGGGATAATTATCCCATTGCCATGTAATATTCCAGGTTCCGTCATACTTCTGGGTCCGGGCAATAAATTCACATTCAAAGGCACATATATCTTTGTTTTCAGAATAAAAGTCGCTTTGGCATGAATGGATAAACAATGAGGGCTTGCAAACATATTCAGTTGACCAAAGGGAGGTATCACCTGTCAAAATATATTTGATCTGTTTTTGCAGCAATTCCTTAAATTCTTCAGCATTGATACCAGTATCCGCACCGCATTCCTGCATATACTCATATCACTTAACAAAACAGGAAACCGTATGCATGGAATCCAGCGGATATTTTTCTTTAAAGAAAGCATAAGCCTTTTGCACAAGGCTGATTGCCCTGGCATACAACTGGCTTTGGGGATCGGCATATTTTAAAACAAACCCGGCCAAACAGGCTGTAGGATTATAGGAAAGTTCCTGCAAAGTTTCATATCCCCACCAGGGTGCGTGGGGGTATTCATTGTTTGAAGGAATTGTGCCGCGCCAGATATTGCCGTCAAAATCATCGGTTAATGTCAGGTAGTTGAGTATTCCCTGAAGTATTGGGTGCTCTGCATCGTTTAGCTCCAC
>CAKQQU010000084.1 GCA_934271085.1 uncultured Bacillota bacterium
TCCACAGACAGGCTGCTTTTGCCAAGACGTTATGCATCCACCTCCCCCAAAGCAAAAGCAAACTCTCGAAGCAGGAAATATGTTTTAATTAAAAACTGTACTGCGCCGAAGTTATCTGGAACATGATAAAGATTTCTGGAATAGGTAATTTATTTATATCATGCAGAGCATGTCAATTTATTGAAATATTTTTTAATCTTTTTGTTATTTTTCTTGAATACGCAAGCTTGTACAATAATTTTTACAATAAATTTAATAAATTTTTGTAAAATTTTTATACTTTTTGAATTATAAATACAAGCATTCAATATTATCCAAATTAATGTTTTTTAACTGCCAGACGGATGAAAAACATAACAGGGCAGATCGGGTATTATCAGATAGCTTAATAAAAAAAATTTCCAAAAGTAATGGTATATAAAATTTTTTAATACACACAAAAAATATAATTTTTTGCCTTAAGCTGCGGTTCTAATATCAAAGGATGCAGAATATACATATCTTTTTAAGGGAAAAAACACATAAATTTCATAAAAAACATCCTTTTTTCGTTTTTTTCTTGTCAAGAAAATGAATTGATGCTATAATGATTAAGATGAATCTGGGTATTATGCCCAAGTGTTCTGTGACACAGTGAATAATAGTTATAGCTGGCTCTTTATTTTAAAATTTTAATTTGCTGCAGTGCTATCCTATTGTTCACGTATAATATTGAGAGGGGGTGGAACTTAACAGTTTTACTGTTAAGGTACTATCGGTTTTCGGAAAAATCTTTAGGTTTTATTTCAGTTATTTTTCCTACTTAAAACTCACTGAAAGGAGAAACTTTCAATGGAAAACACTCAAACCCAACTGAAAGCAGGTGCCGTTAGCACTGCTGAGGTTACTATTATTGGTGTTGCCGGTGCCGCTCCTGTTATGTGCATCGGCGGTTCTCTTCATTCCCTGCTGGGGTTGTCCGGTACAGGTATTTCCCTGTCCGTTGCCCTTGCTACTCTGCTTTGCGTATTTATCGGTCTCAGCTACGGCGACCTGTCCCGTAAATATAACTGCTGCGGCGGTACATATTCTTATATCGCCAATGTTTTCGGGGTCAAGGCCGGCTTATGGACGGCATTTGTTTATTACGGCGTTATGTTTACCACCTCCGCCTGCCCTCCCACCATTTTCGCCACTTATCTTAGTTCCCTTACCGGTCTCCCCGGTTGGGTAGGCTGGGCAATCTTCGTGGCAATTTGCGCCACCATAACCTGGTTCGGCATAGGCCTTTCCACCAAAGCTACTGTTGTGGTATTCATTATTGAAATGATCCTCATGCTCATACCTGCTATCAATTTGCTGAGCCTGAACCCCAACGAATTCCTCTTCGCAACCTCTATGGAAAATGCTTTCGTTCCCGGCCATGGTCTGAACGGTCTGTTCCTGGCTGTTCTGGTCTGGATCTGGGCTTTCGTCGGCATCGAGGCTCCCTCCTTCATGGGTGAGGAGCTGAAAGACGGCTGGAAGGGCGTTAAATTCGCTGTTCCCATGAGCGCACTGGTTACCGGTATCATCTATGTTGTATGCTGCTGGCTGTGGACTGCTTCCCTGTCCCCCGACCAGATCGAGATTTTGGCCGGTTCCTCCGACGCTTTGGCCGCTTACTGCAACCTGTTTAATTATGCTGCAGGTTCCACCATGGTCTGCCTGGCTGTTATGATCGCTGCTATCGCCTGCGGTCTGGCCTTCTATTCCATGATGCCCCGTTTCCTTTACGATCAGTCCCGCAAAGGCCTGTTGCCCAAAGCTGTTGGTAAGCTGAACAAACATCAGATCCCCCATGTTGGTATGATTATCTATATAATCAGCTCTTTCATATTCTGCATGTACGGACTGTATGCTTATGGCGGCATCTTCGACGGCATCAACGATCACTTCACCGTGATGGGCATCATGGCCACCAC
>CAKQQU010000085.1 GCA_934271085.1 uncultured Bacillota bacterium
TTATAATGCTGCCGGGAAGTATATAGTTGGGATCGCTGATCTGGGGATTGGCTGCCAGCAGGGCGTCTAGGCTTATTTTATGGGCCTGGGCTATTTTCCAAAGGCTGTCGCCTTTTACTACTGTATGGCGTTTCATATTCTGACCTCCGGTTTTTTTCTCTTTACAATTACTATATGCCTGATTTTTTTGCGGGTGCTTTTCCTTTTTAAGTAAATTTTCCTTAAAGGCAGGCTTTTGAGCCCCAGTGTCAGAACAATAATAAATATAAAGCGTAAAAATAGGGATAAAATATATTTTGGGATAATTATGACTTACATAGATAAAGCGAAAGAAAAAAAATTTAATACCGATTATCGTGCTATGCTGAAACAGGAGGCCAGGCATTTAGCAGATCTGCTGGCCAAAAGCCCCGAGTACTGTCAGTTTATTCAGGCCAGGAGCGACCTGGAAGCTGATGACAAACAAAGTTCCCTTTTTACTGAATTGCGGCAGCAGCAAATGACCCTTTCAATGGCGGCTGTTAGTGGCGAAGATATGGAAGAGGCTACCGCTAACCTTAACGAGATGTATATGTCTTTGATCAATAATCCAGTCATCAGCGATTACCTTTATGCAGAGGGAAGGCTTTTCCATCTTCTCGGCGAACTGGAAGAGATATTCAGTGAGAAACTGGAGATATGGCAGCCGCAATCCAATGAAGAAGATAGGGATATCTGCTCTCTGCTGAACTGATTTTCAAAATTTCGGAGCGATGTTTATGGAAACGATCAAACGAAAAAGAATGACCAAGCAAAGGTCTGTAATTTATAAAGCATTGTGTTCCACGGATTGTCATCCCAATGCAGAGTGGATATACAATAAGGTGCGGCAGGAAATACCGGAGATCAGTCTGGGTACTGTTTACCGTAATTTACAGGTGCTTCGGGAAGACGGTAAGATAAACGGATTTAGTTTTGGCCAGGGACAGAGCCGTTTTGACGCTAATACGGAACCTCACGGCCATTTTGTCTGCCGAAGCTGCGGCCGTATCCTGGACTTTCCGGCAGAAGAGCTATTGAATAAGGAGGCTCTTGCCAAAGTCCCCGGAAAGGTTAATTCCCTGCAAATTGAATGTTATGGGGTTTGTAAGGATTGCCTTGAAAGATAAATTATGATATATTATATAAGTTGAAAACAGTTTCAAGTGATTTTTTAGGAGGAAATTGCCCGTGTTTATGCAGAAGATCCGCAAATCTACCCAAAAAAACCGCACTATTCTTATTATTGTCGTTGCCGTTCTAACCGTTGGTTTGGTTGGTTCGTTTGCCGTGTGGAATTCCGATGATTATTCCCAGGAGACCGGCCAGGTTTCCATTACCGATAGAATAGCAGCCTACGAGAATAATATTGCAGAAAACGCCCCTGCAGAAGGCGAGGATGTGGATTTCAGCAAAGCAGCAAGCATGGGCAATCTTTATGACGAGCTGCGCACCCTATATTATCAGGCTGCCATGGAGGTTTACAGTACAGATTCCGATCAGGCTAATGCTTATTATGCAAAATCTGTAGATGCTGCTGCCAAAGCGGCTGAGTTTTATCAGATACAGTGGGATAAAGCTGACGAGAATCTGAATGCTTACGGACGCGCTCAGATCTTGGGCAAAAGGGCGGTAGCTCTTTCCTACACAGGTGATAATGAAACAGCCAGAGAGCTTTATCTCCAGGCTTTGGAACTTTCTCCCGAGAATGCGGAAGTAGCTACCAATTATGTCGCTTTTATCTATGGCACTGAGGGTATAGATGCTGCCCAGGCTTATGCTGACAGCTATATGGCCATGTTTGAAGAAGGCAGCGAGGAATATGCTCAGATGCAGCAGGCTATAGCTTATTATCAATCCATGGAGGAATTCTATGGTCAGCTGTCTGAACTTC
>CAKQQU010000086.1 GCA_934271085.1 uncultured Bacillota bacterium
TGCCTTCCACCAGCTCTTTAAAGCTGCGTACAGTATCCTTAAGGGGAACGTATTTACCGGGGGTATTGGTAAATACCTCTGCAACATGGAAGGGCTGGGAAAGGAAACGCTGGATCTTACGGGCGCGGGCTACCAGGATCTTATCTTCATCAGCCAACTCGTCAATACCCAAAATGGCGATAATATCCTGCAGCTCTTTATAGCGCTGCAAAATGCTTTGTACTGCGCGGGCTACATCGTAATGCTCCTGACCGATAATGCGGGGATCCAAAGAACGGGAGGAAGATTCCAGCGGATCAACAGCAGGATAAATACCCAGCTCTGTAATACTGCGGGAAAGTACGGTGGTAGCATCCAAGTGAGCGAATGCTGTAGCAGGAGCAGGGTCGGTCAAGTCATCGGCGGGAACATAAACAGCCTGTACAGATGTGATGGAGCCTTTTTTAGTGGAGGTAATACGTTCCTGCAAGGCACCCATTTCTGTAGCCAGGGTAGGCTGATAACCAACTGCTGAAGGCATACGACCCAGAAGTGCGGAAACTTCAGAACCAGCCTGAGTGAAACGGAAAATATTATCAATGAAAAGCAGAACATCCTGACCTTCGGAATCACGGAAAGATTCGGCAATAGTCAGACCGGTAAGACCCACGCGCAGACGGGCTCCCGGCGGCTCGTTCATCTGACCAAATACCAGGGATGTCTTTTCGATAACTCCGGAATCGGTCATTTCATTCCACAGATCGTTACCTTCACGGGTACGCTCGCCCACGCCGGCAAAAACGGAAAACCCGCCGTGCTCATAGGCAACGTTACGGATAAGCTCCTGAATAAGAACGGTTTTACCAACGCCAGCGCCGCCAAACAAACCGATCTTGCCGCCTTTGGCATAAGGAGCCATCAGGTCGATGACCTTGATGCCGGTTTCCAGAATCTCGGTAGACGGGGTAAGATCTTCGAATGCAGGGGCCGGGCGATGGATGGGCAGATATTCATCGGTAACTATATCGCCCTTGCCGTCAATAGGATTGCCTGTAACGTCCATCATACGGGAAAGGGTAGTGCGGCCCACTGGGATCTTGATAGGCGCTCCGGTATCTACAGCGTCCATTCCGCGCTGGAGACCGTCGGTAGAGGCCAATGCCACGCAGCGGACTTCATTATTTCCCAGGTGTTGCATTGCTTCCATGATCAAAACATGCTCTTCGTCCTTGATCTTATGCTTTACCTGGATAGCATTATAAATATCCGGCAATTGTTCAGCAGGGAATTCAACATCCACTACTGCGCCGATTATTTGTCTGATTTTACCGGTTGCCATATCATATCCTCCTTAAACTAAGAGACACAAGGTTAAAAATCAGCAGGCAAAAGCCTGTATAAAACAATATCAGTTAAGAGCGGCCGCACCGCCGACGATTTCGGAGATCTCTGTGGTGATAGCAGCCTGTCTTGCACGGTTCAGCGACAGGGTCAGCTTACTGATCATATCGCTTGCATTATCGGTAGCGCTGCTCATAGCAGTCATGCGCGCACCGTGCTCGGATGCCTTGGCATTCTGCAGGGCAGCATAAACGCAGATATCAACATATTGGGGCAAAACAATACTTAAAATGGTTTCCACGTCAGGTTCAAAAATATAATTGTTTACAGGGCCATTGTCGCCGTCATGTCCGGATTCCGGCTCTTCTATGGGCAAAAGATTTTTTACCCGGGG